>NQJH01000029.1 GCA_002256685.1 Methylococcaceae bacterium NSP1-2
GTATTCAGTATTTTGAATGTGGATGCTGTCGAAAATTTATAATTTGCGCGGGACTCGTTGTGAATGAATGTCTGCCCACTGTGTAGCGACGAAATTACCATAGTCCCGTCTATGTGGTTTTGGGCAAAAAGTTTTGCAATTGCTTGATCTTCGGCAAACGTATGAGCCGAAAATAGCAATGAAAAAATGATAAGGAAAAGTTTGTGCATATATTTTTGTAGGTACGCATCGCGTACCTTGTGTTATTAAATAAAATGCGTATGGATAAGGAAAGGTACGCGATGCGTATCCTACGCAGCTAGTGAATATGTACCTCGCGTGCCTTTACAGTATCGCTTCTACGCAATGTATAGCTCTCTTCCAATTCCTCCGACATCTGCGTTCCATCACTGTTAAGTTGAATGATTGTTCCTTCATCTTTAATAAGATATTGCCGTGGTGTTGATTCCTTACGCGGGGTTAAAATAAGGGTATTATTTTCCTCATTCCAACTGTATTTGCCTTTTTCATAAAACTCTCTTGAGGAATCTCTTGCAGGTTGAGTAACCAACAAATAATTATTTTTTTGTTTTAAAGACAGCGTTGTTTTAATCCCATTACAATCATTGCAAGGAAGAAAACCGTAAAAAACACCATGAAAGTCCTGACTTTTATCGATAGGATTTGTATGGGCGGTGTGATCTGTGTCTTTCTGATGAATCTTTGCAAGTGCTTTGGCGTAATTTTCTTGCGCTGTTAAATCTGTTTTTGCCATTGCAGTATTAGCAGAGAGCAAAATGCTAAAAAAAATCAACGTCAGATTTTTTTTTGTGTGTGTTTTTAATGCTTGCATTTAAATTCCTCCAAAGCGGGTAAAGAATCGGGTCGGGTGAACATCACCCACCAAACAACGGTACGAGAAAACAATTATATCAGTGTCCGACAAAAGGTGGGCAATGCTCACTCTAAATGGCTGGTTCAGGTCTTTAAGAACCAACCCATAAACTGGATGATTTTCCGCTTGTGATTGATTTGGAGAGAGGGTATCTAGTTGCTACTTAATGTACGACACCGCACAGATTTTAAAACACTTTTCCAGTAGATTTCTCTTTAGCTTGCATCATGACTTTTTTGACGATGTGTTTAAAGGCAAGCCAATAAACAAACAACTATTATGAATAATTTAGTGGAGATGTGTCATGGGTAAATATTTTTTAGGCTGGCTATTGGGTGTGCCAACGATTGTTCTAATCATCATTTATGTGTTGTTCGATCATTAACCGATCAGTTCCGTAGGTCGAAATAAGCCCGTCCAAGCGCGGGGATGTGTAATGCGGTAAGGTGTATTAGCGTTAGAGACTGTGAAAGTATTCAAAATTCTGGTTGAATTTTAATTTCGGCAACGAAGAATCAATGGCTTACAGGATATTTTTTGCTGTTTTGTATCTATTTTGGTCGTTTTTGATAATACTTTCATAGTCTCGTTAGCATAATCCGCCGAATGGAGCATCACATGCTGCGCAATACGGCTATCGCCTGCCTACTATTGCCACCCGACTTATCGTGTTTATCGCGTTAATATTCGATTGATTTTGAGTGGTTTTAATCATACAAGGTTGGGGTGAGGTACGAACCCCAACGTACACGGTGTAGCCCGTGTGGAGAGTAACGGAACACGGGGAACAGTGGTAATCATCACGAAAAGCCCAGCATTCCGCAAGCTCCATGCGGGCTACTCGCTATGCGATTAACTAAGAGAGACCTTGGTCTGTAGAATAGCTCTGATTATGTGAGATTTACATTTAAGCAAGGCTTCTCGCAGTTGCATATATGTCGCCGATTCAGGTAAATCGTAGAATAAGGTCGCTGAAATCTGATTCGCTAATGCTGTCATGTTACTGGGGAGCTGTGACTCAACTATACCCTCTAGGGCGTAAAAGCCAGTCATAACGTCAGCAAAGGCTGTCCACGTCTTTGGTATATCCGATTTGGGGAAATAGGCTTGTAGTTTTGTTCCGATGACTGCACTTTTGACCTCCCAGGCTTTATACGCTTGGTCAAATTCAGCTTGCTCGTGGGATGGCACTGAGGTCAGAGAGGTTCTCGGAGTCTCTTTGCGTATATGAACGAATTGGATTGACATGAAGAACTCCATTACAGCATTGCTAATTTCGGAGACCAAAGTGGTTCTGATTTCGAGGGATTTCTGCCGATCTTGCCAATTTTTGGTTATGAATGGAATAATTAAACCACTGAGCAGTGCGCCCATTACTAACAAGATAAAGGGGTGTCTTAATAGTGTGTCCATCAAATTTCTCCTTCTAATAGACGCAAAACATTGCGTCACAAATTTGTCTAAAAAATGTGAAATGACTTTTATTTCATACTTATCACGTCAAATTAATGCAATAAGCATCTAAATATAAATGTTCGGGCTCGGGTTCGTACCTCACCCTAATCTACACCGCAAAAAAAAGCCTTGGTCAACGAATCGACCAAGGCTTAATCAAACAATTAAAAAGCGATTAGCTTATTTGTTGTCAGGCAATGCAAATACTGTGAACACACCACCTTGTTTGGTGAATGAACCTAGGCTTGCATACGCGCCAGTAGCACCTAAACCTTCTTGTGAGATTTTCAGAGCGATTTTTTCTAGCTCTGCTTTTTTCACAGGATCAGTTTCTGCTGCCGCTTTAGCTTGTGCTTCTTCGAGCTGTTTGTTGAAATCGGTAGCGATACCGATACCTGCCCAGCCGCCGATACCTGATAATACGCCGACATATTGTTTGCCGTTGTAGCTCCAAGTGTTGACGTTACCGATGATGCCTGATGGGGTTTTGAATTTGTACAATTCTTTACCTGTTTTTGCATCAACCGCTTTCAAATAACCTTCCAGTGTACCGTAGAATACGATGCCACCCGCAGTAGCCACAGAACCTGACCAAACGGAAAAAGGTTCTTTGTTAGACCATGCGATTTTGCCTGTTTTAGCATCAAACGCGGTGAACTGACCTAAGTTGTGGGTACCGTCTGCTTTGCCAGTCAATACGTCTGCACCAGCTGGCATCATGTCTAGCGTTGCGCCGACATAAGGTTGACCTGCTGTGTATGAAACTTGGAATGGTTCGTAGTTCATACATAAATGGTTGCCTGAGATATAGAACAAGCCAGTTTGTGGAGAGTACGATACGGGTTGTTGGTTTTTAGAACCTAACGCAGCAGGGCAAACGCCTTCAGTTTTTACGTCTTCGCCGTTTTGTTCAGTACTGTATTTAGCAACAACTGCTGGACGACCTGTTTTCATATCAACATGTGATGCCCAGTTGACTGATTTGTCGAATTTTTCAGCAACTAACAATTCACCTGTTTCACGATCTAACGTATAGCCAAAACCGTTACGGTCGAAATGCACGATAGTTTTGTGCATTTTGCCTTTCACTTCTTGGTCAACTAAGACTGTTTCGTTGATACCGTCAAAGTCCCATTCATCATGTGGAGTCATTTGGTAAACCCATTTAACTTCACCTGTGTCCGCATCACGCGCCCACAAAGACATAGACCATTTATTGTCGCCTGGACGTTGTACTGGGTTCCAAGTAGATGGGTTGCCTGATCCGTAGTAAATCAAGTTCAATTTAGGATCGTAGCTAGTCCAGCCCCATGTAGTACCGCCACCAATTTTCCATTGGTCGCCTTCCCATGTTTTGATACTGGAGTTTTCGCCAACTTTAGCAACTTTGCCGTCTTCCCAAGTAGTGGTTTTATCAGCATTGATTAAAGTGTCTTTATCTGGCCCAATGCTATAACCTTTCCAAGCCAATTTGCCAGTGTTGATGTCATAAGCGGCGATAAAACCACGCACACCAAACTCACCACCTGAAATACCAGTCAATACTTTGTCTTTAACAACTAAAGGCGCAGCAGTGTTGGTCATACCTAATTTAGGATCACCGTTTTGTACACTCCACACTCTTTTACCTGTTTTTGCATCTAATGCAGTTAAAACAGTGTTAGCTTGTTGTAAGAAGATTTTGCCATCGCCGTAAGCTAAGCCACGGTTAACAGTATCGCAACACATAACAGGAATAGTTACGTCTGCATCTTGAGTGGGTTCAAATTCCCAAATAACAGCTTGGGTTTTTTGATCTAACGCAAAAACTTTGTTTGGGAATGGTGTGTGAATGTAAATAACATCATCAACAACTAATGGACCACCTTCATGACCACGCAATACGCCTGTAGAGAAAGACCAAGCAGGTTGTAGCGTTTTAACGTTGTCAGTAGTGATTTCTTTTAATTCGCTATAACGAGTGCCTGCATAATCACCGCCCCAAGTTGCCCAGTTAGCTGGATTCTTAGTCAATGCTTCAACGCCACTGTTAGCAGTTGAAATGGCGGGTATGGCTAATAAAGCGGCAACACTTGAAGCAAGTAGCCAGCTTTTTAAAGGCTTTTTCATCATATATGATTCTCCTAAGTATTTTATGTGAAACAAAATACTGGTTATGTTTTTTGGACTAATATTAGTTTTTGGGGTGAAGTTTTTAATCCCTCCATGCTTAGGAATTTTTCACACCAAGTGCCTAGATTTAATGATTTTGGCTAAAAAGTCAACTTTTAATAGGAGCGATTCGAAATTATTGCGCTTAGCTCATTGTTTCTTAAATAACTTCGATTTTATAACCGTCATTATTCCAACACAAAATTTCGCCTGCATCCTTACTCCATGCCGCCAGTACAAAACGCTGAGCGGCTTGATTGTCTACGGTAAAGTTGTGCAAATAAGGGCGATGAGTATGCCCATGAATCAAGCGTAATGTGCCATATTCGCGCATCACTTTCGTTACCGTGTCCTGATTGACATCCATAATATCTTGCGATTTTTTACGCTTATGAAAGTAACTGCGCAATCTATACCACCGCGCCGCTAATAAGCGCAATAACAAGGGTTTTGATAGCACGTTATGCTGCCATTCGAGTGTGTGTGATTTAACGCGGAAGGCTTGATAGGGGATGTCATCGGTACATAGTAAATCACCGTGTGTTATTAGTGTTGGTGTGCCGTATAAATCAATCACTGCATATTCACTCAATAAGGTCACGCCTGTGTCTTGAGCAAAGCGGTTGCCCAGTAAAAAATCACGGTTGCCTTGCTGTAGAAAAACAGGAATACCCGAATCGGTCAATTGTTTGAGCTGTAGTCTTATTTTGTTATTGGGTGGCATGAAGTCATCATCACCTATCCATGTGTCGAATAAATCGCCCAGAATGTAGACGGCTTTGGCTTTGGTGGCACGATGTGCTAGGAAATTTAGAAAACGGCGGGTGATTTCTGGTTTTTCTAGTGACAGATGCAAGTCGGAAATAAAGAGGGTGTCTTGATTCATAGAGTTCCTAGTTCCCTCGCGCTGCGTGGGAATTCATGCCTTCCGCGCTGCGGTCTACCTACGCAACGTAGCGCGTTGAAACTGCATTCCCACGCGGCGCGTGGGAACGAGAAAACGCTTTATTTTAAAACTTCAGCTTTTTCAATCACGATGTCAGTTTTAGGTACATCTGAATGCCCGCCACGGTTGCCTGTGGCTTGTTTAGCCATTGCATCGACTACATCCATGCCTTCAATGACTTCACCAAACACCGCATAACCCCAACCGCTGGCATTTTTACCTGTGTGATTCAAAAATGAATTATCTTTGTAGTTGATGAAAAATTGTGCAGTCGCAGAATCAGGTGCATTGGTACGCGCCATTGCTAAAGTACCGCGCGTGTTTTTTAAGCCATTATCCGCTTCATTTTTAATGGGTGCGTGGACTTCTTTTTGATTGAATTTAGTATCAAAACCACCGCCTTGCGCCATAAAATCAGGAATAATACGGTGAAAAATCGTACCGTTATAAAAGCCTTCGTTGACATAATTTAAAAAATTAGCGGCTGAAATCGGAGCTTTTTCGCTATTTAATTGAATAACGACTTCACCTAATGACGTGGTTAATTTAACTTTGGTGTTGGTATCTGACATATTATTTTCCGTTGCAAAAGAGTGTGTGGTAGTAAAAATTAGTAGCATTGATAACATCAAGACGCGCATAAGTTTTTCCTTAATCGACTGATTCTATGTGTTTTTAGCCAGTAATATAGCAGAAGCAGTATAAATTGATTCAAGCATATAGTAGGTGCGAATTCATTCGCACTGTGCGGATAAATCCGCACCTACATCATTTTATGGTGCTTTAGCCATAGGTGATAACTGAGTAGGATAGGTAGAGCGATATGCAGAACATCGTTTGCGGTTTGATGATGGGTTTCACTGCGTGCTTTATAAGTCGCTATCGCTCTACCCATCCTACAATTTATCAGTGGATGCTAACTAATTAGTTTTGTGGCAGAGCGTTAGCAATTTCATTAAATGCTTCAACTTTTGCTTTACCCGTCTTAACCAGTTCAATCCCTGTATCAATGACCAGTTTGCAAAGTTCAGGCATCTTATAAACCGTTAAACATAAATAACCAACAACGGGAATAGCGACCAGCGCACCAATAAAACCGTGAAGACCAAAGACTCCCAGCAATTTTGTGAGTAATACAATGGCATCCAGTGGTAATAACACCATCGCACCAAAATAAGCGATTACCATAAAGGTAAATAGTACAAAAACGACAAACTGAAGAAGCCTCACCAGCACAACATTAACTTTTTTCATATTACTTTCGATCCCGATAACTTTAAGAAGTTTTTTGGTCAGTCCACAATGACTGACTCTGGTTATTTTTGTCAAAAACCTATTTTTGAAGCGGCGAATTATACCTTAACAGGCTAAAAATACTGTAATTTATTCAATTGGTGGCTTTTTAACAAATAAGCGATACAGGAGTGAACCCGCAATAAAACCACCTATATGTGCCCACCAAGCAACGTCAACCATGGTATTTTTCATCACGATAGAAGTGGTCGCATCGTGTAATTGCAGAATGACCCACAAGCCTAAAAAAGCAATGGCAGGTACATGAATAACAATCGGTAAGAAAAAAAATAGCGGCATCCAAAGTATCACGCGTTCAAAGGGATAAAGAAAGAAATAAGCCGCTAATACGCCAGCGATAGCACCCGATGCACCCACAACAGGAATATCAAGCATAGGGTCAAAATACCACTGCAAAACGCTAGCAAAAATACCGCATAACAGATAAAAAACTAAAAAAGGCAATCGCCCCATTCGGTCTTCAACATTATCAGCAAAAATCCATAAAAACCACATGTTGACAATCAGGTGTCCCCAACTGGCATGTAAAAATAAATTGGTTAAAAAAGACAGATAATAATCAAACGGTAAACCAAAATTAATGCCCCATTGTGGATTTTCATAGCGCAGTGGCACCATGCCATACTGATTAATCAGTCGATAACTGAGTTCGAAGGGCATTAATTTCATGGCAATAAAAATGCTGGTACACAGCACAATTAAGCCCCAAGTAACCCAAGGTTTGTTATAACAGGGTGCGGTATCTCTGATCGGTATCATGGCTTCTACCTTGTGTATTGAAACGTTACGACGAGATTTTCAAGCTAAATTATTCGGCAACCAAAGTTTGTATGCGATAAGAACCTGCACCATTATTGCCCAACACTTCGACTAACCAAGGCAACACGGTTTGCATTTGGGTGGTCAATGTCCACGGCGGATTAATAATAATAAGACCACTCGCCGTCATACCGTATTCATCGCTATCGGCGGCAATACCCAATTCAAATAACTGTATATTTTTAATACCGCTGGTTTGTAGTGCGCGTTCTAATGCCTGATTGCGACGGCGATCTACCACCGGATACCAGAGCGCGTAAGTACCGGTAGCAAAGCGTTTGTGCATAGCGCACAAGGTGTTAGCGACATCGACATAGTCGGTTTTTAATTCATAACTCGGATCAATTAATATCAAACCACGGCGTTCTTGTGGCGGCAATAAACCTAGGCTATTTTTTAATCCATCGGCATGAAATATTTTGACCCGTTTATCTCTACCGATGGCGGTTGCTAATAAATCAACTTCTGTTGAATGCAGTTCATACAAACACAGTCGATCTTGCTTGCGTAACAGTTGTTGAATAATGAGTGGTGAGCCAAGATAATGCGTCATCTTGCCATTGTTATTGGCGCGTTTGATAAGCTCTACATAACTAGCAACCGCATCAGGCAAATCCTGACGCGACCACAATCGACCAATACCACTAGCAAACTCGCTATTTTTTAACGCATAAGCACTATCCAGTACATAATCGCCAGCACCTGCATGGGTATCAATGCAACAAATTGGCTGGTCTTTTTTGCTAAGATATTCAAACAGTTGTATCAAAATAATGTGCTTCAATACATCGGCAAAATTTCCTGCATGAAAGGCATGTCGGTAACTAAGCATAATTATCTGTTAATTATAGGTGCATCAATGATTATTCGGAGATTTTTACTAGCCAGCCATTTTCAGCGTCACAATGAGAGCTTTTGCCGTTGACCTTAATGTTAATTCGCGCCACTGTATTGCGTAGTGAGTCAGGTAATTTTGCGGTGACTGCATAAAAAGGGTCTTTAAAGTCGGCAGTAATTTCAACAGGAATATTTTTTACGGTGACAGAAATTTGTTCAGGATGCTGAATATTAAGGGCTCTAAAAGAAAATTCAGAACCGGGGGCAACAAGAGCTAAATTAACCGGCAAAAATTTAGACAAAAGCGGCTTTTCACAAGCTGTACCGCCAGTTCCACTACCACTGCCCCCGCCGCCATGCGCACTATGATCCATCTCGGCATTGGCAACACTCATGTTAAAAGTAACAAAAAACAAAGCTAATAATTTTAATTTATTCATAGGACTATCCCTCTTATTCTTGTTATGTGGCACACAGGACGTTATATTTTTAAACTCAGTCATCAGATTGCTAATTCAAAAATACTGATAATAGTGTACAGAAACCTACTCTGGCAGTCAGAATTTTTTTAGTGTTGGAGGGTATTGATTGTGCTAGTGGTGCGGCATTTCAAAGCAGGTGGGTATTGCCAAACGGTGGAGACACTGGCCGCTTTATTGTAAATAAAACTGCACGGTGATATTACCAACAACCAACACATCCTGGTGATTTAACTTGATAGATGTATCAGCTAAGGGCTGTTTGTTTAGGGTTATTATGCCAATATTTTCTAAGACAGAAGCAAAATAACCGCCTTTTCTTTTTGAGATAACAACAATGCCAGTGCCATGATCACCTAGTAGCGTCATTGGCGTATTTAAGTGAAATATTTTACCAATATTAGCACCACTAATAATTTGAAAATTGGCAGTGTGCGGAATATAGACACCCTTTGTTTTACGATTAGCGGCTGTCATGGTGGTTTCCTTATCAGCGTTAGCGGATTGTCCAGTCTGATCCGTACTGTAGACCACCACATATTGTCCAACAGTTATCGTGTCACCATCCTGGAGTTTACTTTCTTTAGTGCTTTTTCCGTTGAGCATTAACGGAAAATCATCATTTAGTTGTTTGATGATACAACTATTACCCTGCATAACAATAACGGCATGAGCCGGCGCGAATGCAGGGCTATCTATGACTAAATCGTTAGTTTCATCGCGTCCAATATGCACTCTCTCTGTTTCAAATGAATACGAGCGAATAATCTTATTTTTAAAATAAACAGTGAGCTTTGCCATTACAACGGTGTCTTAAAATCCATAATATAATCTATTAATTATAGTTGGTATTTTTTTATAAACTTAAAAAAATGTAATTATTTTCTAGGTAAAAATTTAACCAATTTAACCGCATTTTCATCACGTTTTATAATTTCCAGCGGATGACCATGCAACTTAATGCTGGTACCGGGTTCAGGAATAGTTTCCATAAACTCAATAATCAGTCCATTTAGCGTTTTAGGACCTTCGGTTGGTAACGACCACTGAGTAACGCGATTTAATTCTCGCACCGTAATATTGGCATCCACCAAATAACTACCATCACTTTGTTTTCTAACGGTACTGTCATCAGTGAGTAGCTCACCGACGATTTCTTGTAATAAGTCGTCTAAAGTCACTAAGCCTTGTACATCTCCATACTCATCAACAACCAAACCTATGCGACTTTTTTCGCTTTTAAAGTTTAGCATTTGAGTATGAACGGGCGTACTTTCGGGAATGAATACGGGTTTTGATAATAAACCGGTAATCGTATGTTTATCAAAATTTTCATGATGAACTAACACCAGCTCTTTTCTTAAATGTAAAAAGCCAACAATGCGGTCGATACTTTTTTTATAAACCGCCAATTGCGTGAGTGGGCTGGTTTTGATTTGCGTGATAATCCCTCGGTAATAATGCTTTTTAATTCTTCTTTACTGAGCTGAGTCTCATGACCGTTTTCTTTGACGTTAATACCGCCTAAGCGTAACAATAAATTAACAAATAAATTAACGAAACCGACAATTGGATAGAAGACTTTTAATAAACCTGTGTAAATCCATGCCGCAGGAAATGCCAGCAATTCGGGCTTGATAGCCGCCAATGTTTTAGGCGTAACTTCCGAAAAAATTAGCATGGCAATCGTCAGGAGTCCTGCGCCAATAGCGATACTGGATTCTTCTTCAGGATAAAGGCGAATGGCGATTACAGTCGTTATTGAGGCAGCAAAGATATTGGCAAATTGATTGCCTAATAAAATTAAACCAAGTAAGCGATCGGGGCGTTGCAATAGCTGGTGGGCTTTTATTGCCCCTGCATGTTTGAGTTTAACTAAATGCCTTAAACGGTAACGATTCAAAGTCATTAAAGCGGTCTCTGAACCAGAAAAAAAAGCGGATAAAATAAGCATTAATACAAGTATGCTAAATAGCATACTAAGGGGCATGTCGTTCAAAGAAGGTTATCTCTTAGGTTATGAAAACTACTGTAGTGTCTACGATGAGAAATTTTTGTCAAGTGTGAATGTAATTTCGAAGCGTCCATTTTTTTATACTATTCCATTGATATTAAAAATCGCATTGATTTTAAAGCCATTTAATTTTAAGCACTGTTTGGATGACTACATTCAAAAGTAATCTGTTTGCTTATTCAACGAAGCCACTTTTGATTATCGGTATTTTGTTTATGCGAATCGCTGAAGTTGAATTGTGAGGTGGCTTACTCTATTCAAAAGAAAATATATAGTGAAACAATGGCTTTTTTCATGCCTTGAAAATAACCGAGCGAGTGGAGGTAAATGTAGTATTTGAAAATAGTTCTTCATGTAATTTATTCAGATAAGCGAAAAACCCGGTCGGTTCAGGGCGGGGATGGATAGCTTGTTGGCGATAGCTCGCTTTAGCTCGTATAATATTAGTCGTAGGTAAAAAACATAACCTGCATTTTGAGCAGATTTGCTTAAGATATATAAATAATTAAAAATAATAATACTGGAGATAACTATGAGTGAAGTACAAGAAACAATAGCCCCCGCTTCTTTATTTGAGCAACTCGGCGGCGCGGCGGCTGTTGATGCGGCGGTCGATATTTTTTATCGCAAAGTGTTATCGGATTACCGTATCAATCGTTTTTTTGATAATAGCGATATGGAAAAACAAACGGCTAAGCAAAAAGCGTTTTTAACAATGGCATTTGGTGGTCCGAATAATTACACAGGTACCGATATGCGTACTGCTCATGCTAAATTTGTTAAAATGGGTTTAAATGACAGTCATTTTAATGCCGTGATGGAACATTTAACAGCTACCTTAGTAGAACTAAGCGTGCCACCCGCACTGATTGCCCAAGTAGCCGCAATTGCTGAAAGCACTCGCGCTGATATATTAGGTAAATAACACACCACTCGGTGGAGGAAATCCTGTCAAACTTAACAATAGATAGTTCTATATTCGCTAGTCAAGCCGATGAAACCGTATTGGATATTTTAAACCCAATGGTTGTCGTCAAGGCGTTTGTTAGTCCTGTTTAATGTGTAGTATTGACAGTCCTCCACCAGTTTCTGCTCAAATCGCTTTACAAAAACAAAATTATTTTCTGGCGTGTATTTATCATCCTAAACAGGATATTTGCTAATTTTTATTATACGCTCTGTCTTTCAGGCGACAATGTGGCGGTCGATTATGCTCAAGGACGCGCTTATGATGTGGCTTTATCATCCATTGAAAATGGCGGGTTTATTTATGTGGACACCCCGAAATAACAAATTATAGCAAGCAGATAACTTATTTAAAAGGTGCGTTTCTTGCTGATTTATGCCGATGTTTTTCATATTACGCCTCAAAATTCGGATTAATAATCCAGAAAAATGATTCATTAAGAATCAAACCCAGATTAAGAAAAATACCGTCTTATCATCATTCGTTTGGTAGAATATCATTCATTAGCCATGTGATCGTTTGCTCCTTAGACAAAGAGCCGACTTGTATCTATTTAACCCACTGAGACTCCTTTTTTATAATGAAGACTGCGAAATCAATTCTATTTATTATCCTGCCTGTTTGGTTATTTTTGGTCTCTGAAATGAGTTATGCCCGTCATGCTGCCATCATGATTGACGCAAGTAATGGTAGCGTATTAAACGAAGTAGAAGCCACCCAAGCATGGTATCCCGCTTCGCTAACCAAATTAATGACTCTTTACATGACATTTGATGCCTTAAGTACAGGGCAAATTCAATTGCAAGATTCTTTAAGTGCCTCGCGCCACGCTGCCTTGCAACCTAATAGTAAATTAGGTTTGAGAGTGGGGGAAAACTTAACGGTTGAAGAAGCCATTTTAGCTCTGATTACCCGTTCTGCGAATGATGCGGCGGTAGCTCTTGCAGAACATATCGGCGGTACTGAAGAAAGCTTTGCGGTCAAAATGACTGCAAAAGCCCATGCTATTGGGATGTCCGATACCCATTTTATGAACGCAACTGGATTACCACACCCTTGGCAAGTTAGTACTGCTAGAGACTTAGGTCTACTCGCTTGGAAAACATTAAATAATTTCCCCGATTATTACCCCTATTTTTCGGCACATAGCTTTAATTTTAGAGGTTCAGAATTACGCGCCATTAATAAATTTACCGCCAATTACCCAGGTGCTGAAGGCATGAAAACAGGTTTTACTTGTGGCTCTGGCTACAACCTGATTTCTACCGCCAGTCAAAATGGCAAAAGACTAATCGGCGTTATACTAGGTGGCATGACCAGTGCGCAACGCTATCAGTTAATGATGGATATGATGGATGCAGGGTTTGCTGGTCAATACCAACTTGTTAATGCAGCAAAACATATTGAAACAGCAACCATAAGTGAAGGCAGCGCACCCCCTTATCAGCTGGGTTGTGGTAATGGTGGTGCTACCACCACGGTGGCTAATAATGATGACGATAGCCACGCCGTTAAAACAGTGTATAAACCCATTAAAACCAAATCTATCAAAAGTAAATCTATTAAAACCAAATCTGTTAAAAGTAAATCTATCAAAGCTAATTATTACAGAAAAAACACGGTCATTATTAGTAAAAGTAAATCAGCCAGTAAGAGCAAATTAGCCAGTAAGGATAAACCTCGACGCGGCTAACATCTGACATAAGAAGGGGGTCATCGTATGAACCCCTTTTTTATTTAACGTCAGCCACACAATTCGAAAAAGCAAAACGCAACATAAGTAACGTCATCATCACAGGGTATAACTGATAATGCTGAGTTACTTCCACACTAGCCAACACACACAGCATCAATGACCAAGCGGGCATAATCCGTTCTTTATCAAGATACTGCATATAATCCAGACTTTCTTTATCGATTTTATGGCTTTGATTACTCAAAAACAGCGTTATAAACGCTGACATCAAGGCAAGATACAGTGGAAAGAAAAAGAACACGGGTGAATCAGCACTAAAAAACGGCATTGGTTTCCAATAGGCAAACCAGAGTAGTAATGTGCCGCTAGAAAAAGCATCGTAACTTATCTTATCAGGCAGTTTTTTAAAAAATGCCCCGACAATACTGACTAATGCAATCGTTAATCCCGCATAAATAAACACTGGGGAGGTAAGTATCACCAATAGTGAACTTGGCGTTTGGGCAATATAACAAAGCGCGAGACTGAGGGAGATAAAAACTAGCATAATGATTCCGTTTAAAAACGATGAGGGAGTACAAATCCTGTCCTGAGTTTATCGAAGGGCTAAATTTGCACTCCGATAAATGCTCAACTCGTTATCACAAAACGCACCGCATCCAATCTTAATTGCGCCGCTTGAATATTTTCATGCGCTAATAGCGTCATATCTTTAAG
>NQJH01000216.1 GCA_002256685.1 Methylococcaceae bacterium NSP1-2
ATTTGATAACCGTTCCACGCTAATAATTCAGTAGGACCTGAGCCGCGTGCAAAGTGTCCAGTCGTGGGTAAAAAGTTACGAATAGCGGGGAAATATTGTTCCAATGGAATATATTCACCAAACGCCAACAAAATGGATTTACTGTAATGTGGCGGTACAATTTCACCGTCTTTATTTAGCACAAACAATGAGTTAGTAATTAAGCGTAGTTTTTCATCAACACTGTACGCGCCAGTGATTAACGGTAATTGACGTTCGCGAAGAAAATCAGCCAAGCTTATTGAAGCAGGATCATTTTTAAACTGTTCCCCTAACAAGGCAGGAAAAGCCGTTTCAGGCCACAGCACAAAATCAATTTTACGGTCTTGGTAGCGATTAAGAGCTTCATCGGTTTGCGTGAGGTAACGATGCAATATTTCATCACCAAAACCTTTGCCCAATTCTGCCGCGAGTTTTTCCGAATTTTCGATACTGGCTTGAATCATCAACACGTTAAATGAGGCATCGGGTTTGGGCAACCGTGCTTGTAACCCTAAACCACTGACATTGAGTAACACAAAACCGAATAAAACTAAGCCAGCAAGTAGCTTACCTGAAGTTTGTTTGCGTTTTTGCCACGCAATCAGCAATGGCAAATTAGCCAACAACGTTAAAGCACTCAAACCGCTAAAACCAATAAATTCTGCCCAATGATAAACCGGCAGATTAGAGCCATACCAAGAATAGCCAAAATTCCAATCAAACAGTGTGAACGAATAGGCTTCGCACAACACAGTAATCATCGCCATCAAACCAAGCGATAACCGCGCCGACCATTGCCATTGTCGTTGTCCTAAAAACCAAAGTAACCAAAGTAAACCGGCTAATGGCACAAATAAATGCGCAATCAAACCATAAACCAACATGCCCACGCCCGCAACCGCCCACGGCAAATGCGCAAACTCATGCAGTAGATAAGTGACCCAATTAAAACCAATCAGGGTAAATACAAATGCGGTAATGAAGCCGCCGATTAATACCCGTTTTAAGCTGGTTTGTTGTGACCAAAACAACCACAACGGCACAAAACAAAATAACGAAGCCCACGGTGGAAATGGAATATAACTGGTGCCGATAAAAACGCCAGACAAAATGGGTAATAGCCACGGTTTAAGTTTGCTGAACATAATGATTCAAGTGAGTTAAGGAAGAATTTTAAACCGTATCGCCGTGGTAATTAACAGCGGCTAACAAACGCAGGTTGAGGTGATGATAATCGATGTCTAATAGCTTAAAAGCGTCTTTGATTTCCAGTGCGTGTATTGCCGCAATCGAGCCAAATCGAAAGCTAAACAATTTGTTACGCCGACCTTGTGGAAAGCTATTCATGATGTCATGAATACGCGCGTCAATCAGTTGTTGGGCTTGTTGCAGTTCAGACTGACAATCTGACACTGTTTTGGCTTTCAAAGGACGCGGCAAAATAGCAGGTGACTTAGTAGCCATCGCCGCCAATTTTTTTAGGTCGTGCAGGTGTTTTTTCCATAATTTTGTCGCGTGTACCAAGTGATTTATCACCAGTTCACCATCGTTTGAGATGGTGCGCTGGCTGTTTATTACACGCTAAGCTTAGAAAGGAATATCATCATCGTAAGGTGCATCATTAAAATTGTCATGACCGCCACTAGGTTGCTGCGCAGGTGCGGATGACGGTGTGCTGGTTGTACTGGATGGCGCATAACTTGGTTGAGCTTGTGAACTTGAATCGCTTTTTTTACCGACTAAATCAATAATATTAGCGTTAAGTTCTAAACTAGTTCGCATTGTTCCATCATTGGCTTTATATTCGCTCATTGTTAATTCGCCTGAGACAAAAACTTGTTGTCCTTTCACGAGAAAAGTTTTTAAATTCCCTTCCGCTCTTTTGCCCCATAATGTTACTCGAACCCACAAGGTTTGTTGCTTATCTCCGAAACCCACGTTATTTGCAACCGACACGCTCAATACTGCCGCTCCCGATGGTAAATAGCGAACTTCAGCATCTCTGCCGCACGTTCCAATAAAACTCATAACATTTGACATTTTTATCCTCTTTTTTCACTCAATTAAAAATTTTTTATAAACCATGTAGCGTGTTTTCTTTTGTAAGATTATCCTTTGCACGCCTTATTTTTCTGCGTCTGACATCTTCTTTTTTGATTCTTCCGAGACAATCTTTCCCTTATTTCTCGCTCCTATTTGTGTATTCTTCTGAATACTGTTTATAACGCACTTGGAGCTATTATCGGTTGCTTTCACATTCTGGCAAAATTAACTAAAGACCTTCATACAGCTACTGTCCAAAGACCATCAGTTTATTAAAAATCTGTTATGCCGTAAACTTAAACAAATTCCTTTGGTTGAGGAGATGCAATTTTATCAACAGTGACGCGGAGTAGCTTTTAATGGAATTTTTCTACCAACAATTAGTATTACAGCCCATTTTGGATAAAAGCTATAACCCTTATCTAGTCATATTATCGATTATCATCGCTATCATTTCTGCATTTACCGCATTAGGTGTATCCGAGCGACTTAGCGTGTCTAAAACCAAAACACAGCAGTTGCTGTGGATTTTGTTTGGTGCAAGTACGATGGGTACGGGGATTTGGGCGATGCACTTTATTGGTTTATTGGCTCTTATTCTACCCGTTCCTGTTTCATACAATCTGACTATTACCATTATTTCAGTATTCCCCGCTATTTTTGCCAGCGGTTTAGTGCTGTGGCTAAAAAATAAAGCATCCGCTAATATGACTAGGCTCTTGTTTTGCGGGGTATTATTAGGGGGAGGGATTGGTATCATGCACTATGTAGGCATGATGGCAATGGAAGTCAATGCAGGGATGTATCATATCAAATCACTTTTTATGCTGTCGCTGTTAGTTGCCATGTTATTAGCAACCGTGGCATTAAAAATTCAATCTAAAACCAGCCATCGGCTTATCTATTCATTCATTGACAAAAAACAAGCTTATAGCGCGATTGTAATGGGCTTAGCCGTTTCAGGTATGCACTATACTGCGATGGAAGCCACGGTTTTTGTGCAAGCGACCAATAATCATCCACCTGAAACGGCGATTAATGCGGTGCTGTTGGCAATGATGATTAGTATTGTCATGCTGTTAAGCCTATCGCTGGCAATCATGACACCATTAATGCTTAGATATAAACAGATGTTGCGTGAATTGGCGCAAAACGAAGAAGCGTTACGCATTGCCGCAACTACTTTTCAAACCCACGAAGCCATTATGATTACGGATGGTCACGCCAATATTGTTCGCGTCAATCAAGCGTTTGTAAACACGACAGGTTTTACTGAAGCAGAAGTGCTAGGTAAAAATCCTCGCTTATTAAGCTCAGGTAAACACAATATTATTTTCTATAAAAATATTTGGAGTTCAATCATCAGTACCGGAAAGTGGAATGGTGAAATTTGGAATCGCCGAAAAAATGGTGAAATTTTCTTAGAATGGCAAACTATTTCTGCGGTTAAGAATATAAAGGGCGTTATTACTCACTATGTGTCCTTTTTCTCTGACATTACTGATCTTAAAAGCTCTAAACAAGCCGTTGAAAAACTGGCTTACTATGATCCTTTAACTAATTTACCCAATCGCAGACTGTTATATGAACGCTTAAAGAATGAGCTGGCTATCGCTAAAAAATATCAGCGAATAGGGGCTTTATTGTTCATGGATCTTGATCGCTTCAAAAATATCAATGATTCTCTCGGTCATTCGGTAGGCGATGCGTTATTAGTCGAAGTGGCACACCGCTTACAAGCCATTTTAAGTAATGATGCAACCGCTATTCGTCTGGGCGGTGATGAATTTATTGTTCTGATTGCCGCTCAAGATGAAACAGCTCATAAATTAATCGACCACGCGCAAACCATTGCCGAAAATATGATTACTCAAATCGGTCTGCCCTATTTGGTTGTTGAGCATGATCTTTATATCTCGCCTAGTATCGGCATTACTTTGTATACCGGTGATGATAACTGCGTTGATCTCATTTTAAAACGTGCTGACACCGCCATGTATCATGCTAAAGATGCAGGGCGTAATACTTATCGCTTTTATCAGCAACGTATGCAGGAACTTGCCGATGCCAGATTAACCTTGGAGAAAAATTTAAGAAAAGCCATAGAAAAAGACGAACTCAGTGTGCGGTATCAGCCACAGTCGTCATTTACTGGAGAAATCATTGGAGCTGAGGCGTTAATAAGATGGTGTCATTCCAAGCAAGGCATGATTTCACCGAGCGAATTTATTCCTATCGCTGAAGAAACCGGCTTAATTATAGAAATTGGGAGCTGGGTTATCGAAAACGTTTGCCAACAAATCAATGAATGGGACTTGATGGGCATCGTTGTTCCGCATATTGCAGTGAATATCAGCCCAAAACAATTTCACCAAGCTGACTTTGTCTCTGTGGTTATCAGAATTATTGAAAGTCATAAGATTAAACCGAACAGAGTTTTGCTAGAAATTACCGAGGGCGTTTTTCTCAAAAATATTGAGGAAGCCATTATCAAAATGAATGTCTTGAGAAAGTATGGTTTTAGCTTCTCCATTGATGATTTTGGCACAGGCTATTCGTCTTTATCTTATTTGAAGCGTTTGCCTTTTGATCAATTAAAAATTGACCAGTCATTTACTAATGACCTGATAAATAATCCACATAGTGCGGCGATTGTGCAAGCCATTATCGTGATGGCGGAAGGTCTTGGACTTAGTTTAATTGCCGAAGGCGTGGAAACTAACAAACAATTAAATTGCTTGTCTGATTATGGTTGTCATTTTTTTCAGGGTTATTATTTCAGTAAACCATTGCTGCCAGAGCCATTTGCGGATTATTTTTTAAATAAGCTGATTTCGAGTGCTGGAGTCCAATAGCTTCCGCTATTGGCTAGTATCTACACTACTCACTAAAATCCATTTCCACCTTACCATTCACCAGCTTTAAATTAGCCGAAAACTCTGTATTTTTGCTGGATTTAAACCCTGTTAAAACGCCCGTCTCGCCACTGCTTAATAATTTTTTAGCCAAGGCGATGGTTATTTGCTGCTGAGCAATGGTTTTCCAAATTGTCATTTTGCAACCGTTGCGCCATTCACTACAGCCGTAAGCTTTGGCAGTTTCAATTACTTTACCGTTACACAAAGGGCAATCTGCCAGCACGTTGTTGACCACCGGCTTTACGCCTTGATTTTCTAATGTGTGATAGCCGATTTCACCGCGTTTATTCAGCGTTAGTTGGGCATCAAACACCTTATCATCAACCTTAATCGCATAAGCTTTCAGTGTGCGCTGGTTTTGCAATAACTGCCTAGCGAGGTCTTTATCAATCGGTACGCCGTAAAGCTGTTTCCATAACACAAACGTACAGCCGTTTTTCCAAGCACTACAGCCGTAGCCTTTTCTGCCTTCGATAATCGGCTGCTGACACAGTGGACAATCGCCGCGTCATACAACGGTTTATCGGCTTCTTCTCTGATTTTTTGGGTAAATTCTCGAATCTCCGCCATGAACACATCGGGATCATAATCGTTATGTTCTATTTTTTTCAGCTTGGCTTCCCATTCACCGGTGAGCGCGGCAGACTTTAAGCTATCATTGCTAATCAACGAAATTAGCTGTCGCCCTGATTCGGTGCTGATAAGATTTTTTTTCTGCCGCTGAATATAATGCCGAGTAATTAAGGTCTCAATAATTGATGCGCGAGTTGCGGGTGTACCGAGCCCTTTTTCTTTCAGGGCTTCTTTCAGGATTTCATCATCACAGGTTTTGCCCGCTGATTCCATCATACCTAATAAGGTGGCTTCATTGTACGGTTTGGG
>NQJH01000030.1 GCA_002256685.1 Methylococcaceae bacterium NSP1-2
ACGCTCAAGCACTGCAAAAAATAACCGCTGTTCTACACCGCGACAGCAGTTGCTTGATGGGTGTCGGTCATCGTGTCGTCCACGGCGGTCCTGATTATTCGGCACCGTTACTTATTACGCCAGAGGTGCTGGACAAACTCGATACCATCACCCCGTTAGCACCGCTACATAATCCCCACAATCTCGCCGCTATTCGCGCAATGCGGCAAGAATGCCCTGATTTGCCACAAGTCGCCTGTTTCGATACGGCTTTTCACCGTCAACAGGACACCGTAGCAAAATTGTTTGGCTTGCCTTACGAATACTATGAACAAGGTATTCAGCGTTACGGGTTTCACGGACTGTCTTACGAATACATTGCATCAATACTACCCGCTGAAATTAGCGCGGGACGCGTGATAGTGGCGCATATCGGCAGTGGCGCGAGTTTGTGTGCCATTCATCAAGGGCGTAGTGTTGCCAGTACCATGGGATTTACCGCCTTGGACGGTTTGCTGATGGGAACGCGAGCGGGTAGTCTGGATGCGGGCGTTATACTCTATCTGCTACAACAACGCGGTTTAAGCCCCAAGCAACTCGAAGACTTGCTTTATAAACAATCGGGATTATTAGGGTTATCAGGCATCAGTAACGATATGCGCGTGTTGCTAGAAAGTGACAAGCCGCGTGCGCAATTGGCTATCGATTATTTTGTGTATCGGGTTAGCCGCGAAATTGGTTCACTAGTGGCCGCAATGGGTGGCGTAGATGCCTTAGTATTCACGGCGGGTATTGGTGAAAATAGTCGCCGAATTCGACAACTTATTGCTGAACAGGCAACATGGTTAGGTGTAGATTTTGATACGACTGCCAACGAAGCAAATGAAAGCTGCCTTAGTCGTGCGAATAGTCGCATCGCTGTTTGGATGTTACCCACCAATGAAGAGCTGATGATTGCTCGTCACACCCGCACAGTGCTTGGGCTTTGATGCAGGGCAAGCAACAGTCAAAAGCTCCCTCTCCTGCTGGAGAAGGAGCGCACCACATTTGTGTAGCTACTTTTGTTTGCTCCATGCAGGCTACGCTGACTATTTAATTCAACAAATCTGGCGGAATATTACCCCCATTTTGTGCGAGTTTTTGCAACACAGTTTTATGTAGCCAGATATTCATTTGCGCTGAATCGCCCATTTTTTCCGCTGGACAGCCTAATTCTTTCGCAAGTTCTTTACGTGCGGTCAAGCTACTATCAAGTCCCAATAACTTTAAAAAATCAACAATAGACACCTTCCAGTTCAATTTTTCTGCATGGGAAGCGGATAATCCTTCCAATTTGCTGACGACATCGACTACAGATATTGTGCTGGAAAGCACGGGAGCTGGTTGGGCTGTATCAGAGACTTCCACAGGGGCAACAGTGGGTGCCGATGGTTCTGTATTAGGTGCTTCTTCAGCGGCAGCACTACCAATACCTAGTTTTTCAGTAATAAAGCTAAATATACTCATGGTGAATCCTCAATGTTATAGTGTGTGACCATAGAAATTCTACATGATTTTCATGGAAGTGATTACTTTAACGCGGTATTCAGTTGTTTTATTCCTGTTTAGGCAATGAGCGATCATCCTTGCACTTTTTCAATGGTAGCTGTTTGAAACTGTGAACTTTTAAAATACGTTTATCTTGCTTATCTACAGTGACCGATAAACAAGCGCAGGCGTAACCATAAGAACCATTGGTTTCAACAAACTCTTTTTCTGTTACATCACCTATCTTATCCCATGCGTCATCATCAACCGAGTAGCCGCCTTGGGCTGCGATAATCCAAGTATCATCAGCATCAGTAAGCCACCAATTTCCTGGCGTAGGATTTTCTAACCAACCACAGCGTTTTTCCGATGCTTCGGCAACATTTATCAGTGTTGCAGTAAATAGACTAACCGCCATGATGGTTTGTAAACAGTGTTTTATCATTTCTAAATAGCCGCCTAATTTTAATAATTCAATCCACAACAAAACTTGCGTGTGCACGCCGCATTCTGTCAATGCTCTTTCCTGATCATCATCACCAGACGATGCCGTTCCCCCTGCCCACACAGCAGAACCTTTTACTTGGTCTGTTGCACACGCACCGCAACCACTATCAAAATTAAGAACTACTTTACAGCCAAAACCGCATTCAATGCCGCTTCGTCAGCCTCTTCGCTGTTTGGATAATCATGTGAATATCCGTATTGGCTAGCGTATTTGTCACTAATTGCTATTGCTCCCTAACACAATTTCGCACTTAGAATGAGCGAGGGTACGCAGCCTATCAGAATACAAACTTAGGCGGGTACAGCATTAAAACAACGAGTCCCACATTGCATCAACGCGCTGAATCACATCAGGTGACATAACAATGGTTCTGCCCCATTCGCGGGTCGTTTCGCCTGTCCATTTATTAGTGGCATCAAAGCCGACCTTTGAACCTAAACCTGACACGGGCGAGGCAAAATCTAAATAATCAATCGGGGTGTTTTCTAGGATAGTTAAATCACGCGCAGGATCCATGCGAGTAGTAATTGCCCAAATCACTTCTTGCCAATTGCGAACATCAATATCATCGTCCACGACAATAACAAATTTCGTGTACATAAATTGCCGTAAATACGACCAAGTGCCTAACATGACGCGCTTAGCATGACCTGCGTATTGTTTTTTCATGCTAATCACCGCCATGCGGTAGGAACAGCCTTCGGGTGGTAGATAAAAATCAATAATTTCAGGGAATTGTTTTTGTAAAATCGGTACGAATACTTCGTTTAACGCCACGCCTAAAATAGCAGGCTCATCGGGCGGTTTGCCAGTAAACGTGCTGTGATAAATTGGGGCAGTGCGTTGAGTAATGCGTTCCACGGTGAATACCGGAAATTCGCCGACCTCGTTGTAATAACCCGTGTGATCGCCGAAGGGTCCTTCTGGCGCGGTTTCATTAGGATAAATAAAGCCTTCTAAGACAATTTCCGCGCTAGCAGGGACTTGTAAATCACTCAGCAAACAGTTGGCGACTTCGGTTTTACTGCCACGCAATAAACCTGCAAAGGCGTATTCTGACAAGGTATCAGGGACGGGCGTTACTGCCGCTAGAATGGTAGCAGGGTCTGCACCTAATGCCACCGCCACAGGAAACGGTTCATTAGGGTGGGCTAGTTGCCATTCTCTAAAATCCAACGCGCCGCCACGGTGTGCTAACCAACGCATGATGACTTTATTTTTACCGATGACTTGTTGGCGATAAATACCTAGGTTTTGCCGTTGTTTATGCGGCCCTTTAGTAATCACTAACGGCCAAGTAATGAGTGGCGCGGCATCATCGGGCCAGCAGGTTTGTATCGGATAAACGCTTAAATCGATTTCATCACCGACTCTGACCAATTCTTGACAAGGCGGGTTACTGACTAGTTTAGGAGCCATATTCAGCACTTGTTTATAGATGGGGAATTTTTCCCACGCATCTTTCATGCCTTTAGGTGGCTCTGGTTCTTTGAGCGTGGCAAGCAGTTCACCGATACCGCGCAGTTCAGTGATTGATTGCGCACCCATACCCATAGCGACACGGCGTGGTGTACCAAATAAATTGGCTAATACCGGAATGTTGTAGCCAGTAGGATTTTCAAACAACAAGGCAGGACCTTGTTGTTTTAACACTCGATCACAAATTTCCGTCATTTCCAAATAAGGATTCACCGGAACGGTGATGCGTTTTAGTTCGCCTTGTTTTTCCAGTTGGGTGATGAAGTCGCGTAAGTCACGGTATTTCATTCGTGAATGCCATTATGTCGAAGTAGCGCGTCTATTGTCGGTTTGCGACCACGAAACTTAACAAATAGGTTCATCGCATCTTCGCTACCGCCTTTTTCAAGGATGTTGCTGAGAAATGCTTGCCCTGTGTCGGCATCGAAAATACCGTTTTCTTCAAATAAAGAGAACGCATCACAGGATAATACTTCAGCCCATTTGTAGCTGTAATAGCCAGCGGCATAACCGCCTGCGAAAATATGCGAAAAGCTGTGCGCGAAACGATTAAATTTAGCGATTGGCACAACGGCGACTTGTGATCTGACTTGTTCTAAGGTTTCGTAAATACGACCGCCTTTTTCGGGGTCAAAATCACGGTGAATTCTAAAATCAAATAGACTAAACTCCAGTTGTCTTGCCATTATCATGCCCGCTTGAAAGTTTTTTGCCGCGAGCATTTTTTGAAACAGTTCATCAGGCAACGGTTCGTCTGTTTGATAATGCCCTGAAATCAGTGCTAAAGCAGGTTGTTCCCAGCACCAGTTTTCCATAAATTGACTAGGCAATTCAACGGCATCCCATTCCACGCCATTAATGCCTGATACGGCTAAATAATCGACTTGAGTCAGTAAATGATGCAAGCCATGACCGAATTCATGAAACAGCGTGGTGACATCATCATGTGTCAGTAACGCAGGTTCATCAGCCGTCGGCGGGGTAAAATTACACACTAAATAAGCGACCGGCGTTTGTACAACACCATCAACTTTTCTACGTCCCACACAATCATCCATCCACGCCCCGCCGCGTTTGTGTTCACGCGCATACAGGTCTAGGTAAAATTGTCCGCGTAGTTGCCCATCTTTATCGTAAATTGAAAAAAAGCGCACAGCCGGATGCCAGCTATCAAAGTCGCTGATTTCAGTAATCTGTAAGCCGTATAATTTTTCGACAATAGCAAACAATCCGGGCAATACACGCGTAATAGGAAAATAGCTTTTGACTTCTTCTTGCGACAATTGGTATTGCTGACGGCGCATTTTCTCAGTGTAATAACCAATATCCCATGGTTCAAGATCGCCAAAATTATAAGATTGCAAGGCAAACTCTTTGAGTTCAATAAAATCAACTCGCGCTTGTCGCCATGATTTACTGGCTAAATCTTCCAGAAAAGCCATGACTTCGTCGGTTTTGTTTGCCATTTTGGTAGCTAAAGAATATTCAGCATAATTGTCAAAGCCTAATAGTTGGGCTTTTTCATGGCGCAATGCCAAAATACGTTCCATGACAGGCGTATTGTCCCAGTCTTGGTCGGGGTATTGTGGACCTTTGTCTGAGGCACGAGTCGTAAAGGCTTCGTAGAGTTCTTCGCGTAACGTCCAATCGTCCGCATAAGTCATCACTGCCAGATAAGATGGAAACTGTAGCGTCAGCATCCAGCCGTCTTCACCGTGCGCTTGCGCAGTTTGTTTTGCCTGAGCCAAGGCTGATTCAGGTAAACCTGCTAAGTCTTCTTTATGGGTGATGAGTTTTTTCCACGCATTAGTGGCATCGAGTACATTTTCTTCATAACGACTGGTAAAACGGGAGTGTTCTTGGGCGATTTCTTTGTAGCGTTGTTTTTGCTCTTCATTCAAATCAATGCCCGATAAGCGAAAATCTCTTAACGCATTACGAATAATTTTTTGTTGTGCCACATCGAAGTTGGGAAAATCTGAACTTTTAGCAACCATTCTATAGGCATGAAATAAGGCTTTGTTCTGCCCCATTTCCGTGGCGTAATCACTGAGTTTAGGTAAGCAGGCATTATAAGCAGCGCGTAGTTCTTCACTATTAAGCACGGCATTAAGATGACTGACGGGTGACCATGCTTTGTGGAGTTTATTTTCAACCGCTTCCAAGGGTTGAATGAGTTTTTCCCACGAGTAATTTTTTCTTGTTTGTAATTTTTCTTCAAGCACTAAACGGGCTTCAGCTAACAGTTGATCGATAGCCGATTCAACGTGTTCGGGTTTTATTTCTGAAAATAAAGGAAGAGTGGCGTTTATTAACAAAGGGTTATTCATAGCGTTATCATGTTAGATAAGTTATTGCTGAGAGAGGAATCTGCATCTTTATTTTTTTGAGTCAAAAAACACCGCTGTTTTAGACAAATGATCGTGCGAACTCCGCCGTTGTTTGTCTACTAGTATCCATAACAAACCCAGCCCGCACGAAGCAAAAGCCGTGATAAAACGAACTAAAGCTTGAGTCCAGCTAATGGGTTGTTGATTAACCGTTAGTACTTTTGCTTTCCAAGCACGCAAGCCCAAGGTTTGTCCGCCATGCGTCCAGAACCAGCCATAAAAAAGAAAGCTTACCATTAGCAGATAGATGGGATAAAAGAGTTGTTCACGAGTGAACGCCTCACCTGCATTAAATGGCAGTAACAATGCGGTTGCTAAAAATAGCAGCGCGATGAGCAAAAGAAGATCGTAAAAAACGATCGCTAATCGGCATAAAAAACTAGGTGCTAATGGCGTATCAGCACCTAGTTTTGAAGTTTTTTTAGCATTTTTAGACAATTAGTTGTTGAATAAGGCTAGTTTTTGACCAAAATACATACACATCACCATTAATGCGCCGAGCATGAGTAGCGAAAATATGAATGGCGGTCTATGGAACAGAAGAATGCCAAAATCTGTTACAAAAAGACTAGTTAGAATAGGATGGTCAATTAAGCCATTAAGAATTTTTTTAAACATAACAATCCAGACAGTGTGTTAATGAATGATGAGCGTTTTTAAAATTAGGCTTATTGACTATTTGCTAGGCAAATAGAAAGTAGCATAGTGATGCTACTATAACCAAAAGCATAATTTGACATCTTCCCTGCCCTAAAGGGCGAGGACTCCATAGTTTAGCCTTTCATGCCTGAAAGGGGTGTTTCTGAAAAACACCTTATTTCAACCTATCTGTACTTACAAAGCCAGACAGAGAAAATACGCGGCAACAGCGTACCCAACAAGATAATATTAACACAAAATGTTTAACAAACAACAAAGCACCCACCTAAAGTAAGGGGCTTTACGGACTTTTGGTAAAAGAAAACCAGCCTATTGATTGGGCTAGAGTTGATTGAAATGATATGATTGTAAAAACACAGCAAAACAAACAGGGTTACAGGTCATTTTAAACTTTTTCAAAAAAATTATTAACTCAGCCAAAAATGAAGCTGAGCCAGTCAGCGTACAGAATAACGTTAGAATTTATACGCGTTCGGAACATTGTGTTTCACGCAAGCAAATCAGTGAAAATGCGTTGAAAGTATTGTATCGACTGCAAAAAGAAGGCTTTGATGCTTACTTAGTCGGTGGTTGTGTGCGTGATTTATTGCTGGGGCGGGAGCCTAAAGATTTTGATGTGGTCACTAATGCCGACCCTGAGCAAGTGAGAAAAGTATTTCGCAATTGCCGCCTGATTGGTCGGCGATTTCGGCTTGCTCACGTCCATTTTGGGCGTGAAGTGATTGAAGTTGCGACTTTTCGCGGTGCGAGTGTAGCGAGAAATGATGACCAAGTCCTTAACAAAGAAGGGCGATTATTGCGTGATAATGTGTACGGCACGATTGAAGAAGACGTATGGCGGCGTGATTTTACCGTTAACGCTTTGTATTACAACATTAAAGATTTTTCTGTTGTCGATTACACCGGCGGTATGGCAGATCACAAAGCCGGTGTACTTCGGCTGATTGGTGATCCTGAAACCCGTTTTCGTGAAGACCCCGTGCGAATGTTACGCGCCGTCCGTTTTGCCGTTAAACTGGGCTTTCATCTGCACCCTGATTGTGAAAAAGCTATGCACATGGTCGCAGAATTATTAGCCAGCATACCCGCCGCCCGACTTTATGATGAAGCCTTAAAACTTTTTATGTCAGGTTACGCGCTACAAACCTTTGAAATGCTCAGACATTACGGACTGTTTCAAGTGCTATTTCCTGCTACAGAAAACAGCTTAGCTGTTGAAGATCACGGCTTTCCTCGATTATTACTGATTAAAGCCTTAGAAAATTCCGATAATCGAATCGCTGAAGGCAAAACTGTCACCGCGTATTTCTTATTTGCCGCTTTTTTGTGGGATGCCGTACAAATACGCGCCAAACAAAAATTAGCAAAAGGTATCGCTGAATTTGTGGCGTATCAAGAAGCCGCTAACGAAGTGATTGCCATGCAGGTTAAAAGCACCGCGCTACCGCGTCATATCACGCTAGCCATGCGTGAAGTGTGGAGTTTACAACCTAAATTTAATGCGCAAGTTGGCTCTAAACCTAGCCGACTCATTACGCATCCACGTTTTAGAGCTGCATACGATTTTCTATTATTGCGGGCGGAAACGGGCGGTGCTGACCTTGAATTGGCTAAGTGGTGGGACACTTATCAACACGCCAGTGAAAACGAACAACGCAACATGACTGCACCACCGCGTAAAGCGAAAACCAGCAAATCGCCACGCAAAAGAAACTATCATAAAAAACCCACTAATAATGTAACGGCTACCGATTAACGCGCCATTCATTCAGACACACTATGCAAAACTCAATATCAGAAACTGTTATTGCTTATATCGGCTTAGGCAGTAACCTGCAAAACCCAATCGAGCAAATCCATTCAGCGCGTGCCGCGATTACTGCATTAGTGCACACAAAGGAGCAGGGGTTTTCTTGTCTTTATCAAAGCTTACCGATGGGACCACAAGACCAACCCGATTATGTCAATGCGGTGATGGCGGTGGTAACTGACTTATCACCCATTGAACTATTGCGGGCATTACAAGCTATTGAAAATAACCAAGGTCGCGTCAGAGGCGAACGCTGGGGCGCGAGAACATTAGATTTAGATATATTGCTATATGGTGATCAAGTGATTGAATTACCTGACTTAATCATCCCCCATGTGGGCTTGACTGAACGCGCGTTTGTTTTATATCCGCTTTATGAAATTGCCCCACAATTGATTATCCCCAACAAAGGCAAGCTAGTTGATTTACTGGTAAATTGTCCTTTAGAGGGACTGAAACGGTTGGCTTAATATGAATCAGACACTTTACGGTACAACGGTAAAAACTTTAACCGTCAATGATATTGCCGCTATGAAACAGCGCGGCGAAAAAATCACTTGCTTAACGGCTTACGATGCCAGTTTCAGCGCGTTATGTGATGCAATCGGTATTGATATGCTGTTAGTCGGTGATTCGCTAGGCATGGTGATTCAAGGGCAAGAAACCACCTTGCCCGTCACCATTCAAGACATGGTTTATCATACTCGTTGCGTTGCTAGGGCGCGGCAGCGAGCTTTTATCATCGCCGACTTACCGTTTATGAGTTACCCCACACCGCTAATCGCTGCGCAAAACGCCGCGCTATTAATGCAGAACAGTGGGGCGCAAATGGTTAAACTGGAAGGGGCGCGAGTCGAAATAGTCCGTTTTCTCGTCGAACAAGGCATCCCTGTGTGTGGGCATTTAGGGCTATTACCGCAACAAATTAATCAACTCGGTAGTTATAAAGTACAAGGCAAAACCACTGCGGATGCCGATAAAATACTGGCGGATGCACATTCACTCCAGCAAGCAGGCGCGAGTTTATTAGTCTTGGAATGCGTACCCGCTGCCCTCGCTAAAATCATCAGCCAACAATTAACCATTCCCGTGATTGGTATCGGTGCAGGCGTTAATTGCGACGGGCAAGTGCTAGTCCTTTATGACATGCTAGGTATTGGTGTCGATAAAGCCCCACGGTTTTCTAAAAACTTTATGGCGTATGCAAACACGATTAGTGATGCCATTGCTGCCTACCAGTTAGCCGTTAAAGAAAGCCAATTCCCCAGTTCTGAACACAGTTTTTAATATGCACACAGTTAACACCGTCGAAGCCCTACGCACCCTCATTAACACATGGAAAGCCGCTGGTAATAGTATTGCGTTTGTTCCGACGATGGGTAATTTACACGCAGGGCATTGTCAATTAGTCAAAGCGGCCAAAGAAAAAGCCGATAAAGTCGTGGTGAGCATTTTTGTTAATCCCACCCAATTCGGCGCAGGTGAAGATTTTGACAGTTATCCGCGTACTGAAGCGCAAGACCACGAAAAACTCCGCGCTATTAATACCGATTTAGTATTTCAACCCTCAGTTAGTGAAATGTATTCGCCCGATGCTAAAACCGTCGTCAGTGTGACAGGGTTGTCTGAACTTTATTGTGGCGCGTACCGGGTCGGACATTTTGATGGTGTTGCCACCGTAGTTTGTAAATTATTCAATATGGTGCAACCCAACGTCGCGCTATTTGGGCTAAAAGATTTTCAGCAATTAGCGGTTATTCGCACGATGGTGAAGGATTTGAATATGCCTGTAGACATTATCGGTATAGAAACAGTCCGCGAAGCCAGCGGTTTAGCGATGAGTTCTAGAAATAGTTATCTAAACCAAGCAGAACAACAGCTTGCACCATTGTTGTATCAATCCTTATGTGCAGTGCGTGAGGCGATTTTGGCGGGTAATGACAATTATGCGGCGATAGAACAATACTCGTGTCTGCCGTAGCAATGATTTAGCCCCTGCCCAGATTGACGATACTGATTTAGTCTTATTAGTAGCGGCAAAACTGGGCAAAACCCGATTGATTGATAACCTGTGTTTTTCTAAATGTACCTCGTAAGTAAGCTGAGTTTGACATAAGAAATCGAGTATTGCCGTGATTATGGCAGGGAGAGCAGTTAAGCAACAACAGGAGTCCAATAGCTTTAGCTATTGCTGTGAAAATAGCTAAAGCGTCTTATTCAGTAAATCTGTGACTATCTCAAATTTAGAATTTTAATCTAATCAGTTTTATTTTTTGAAGAAGAAAGCGATTTTCTAATATTTAAGGCAGGTTTTTCAATAAAGCACCATGAAAGATACGCTAAAGGAAAAACAATAGCCGTTGAAAGCAAGATATTTAGGTAGGCACTTTGTCCTTGACTCCATACCATCTGTTGAATCGGCCACGCATAAATATACACACCATAAGAAATATCCCCAAACTTATCCATGTCAATATGTGGAGTCTTATAAACAATCATAAAAACAGTATAAGTAAGCAAAAGAGGATATAAGTAATGATAAAACCCCGTCTTAGCAACAAAAAAAAGCACAATTGTAGCAGCAACGACGAATAGCCAATTTAAAGGTACAAACCGTCTATTCACCCAACATAAAGAACCCAGTAAAAAAAATGTTAATGGACTTGCGAAGTTAATTGACTGACCA
>NQJH01000217.1 GCA_002256685.1 Methylococcaceae bacterium NSP1-2
CTGCACAAGCGTCTTTGAACGGTGCGGGTACTATTACCAGCTTAACAGGCACAGGCTGGCAAACGGCGGATGCCAAAGGGATTTGGCGACCTAACGCACTGGGTCAACATGAAGTGAGCTTCGGTTTTCACCATGATTTGAATAATTTAGACAATCCCGTTTATACCGTTGCTTCTAACTGGGCTTATGCCAATACAGGGGTACTTAGTCAAGATTCACAAGGTAAAACTCAAACTGAAGGTTACTGGCTACAAGATGCGTGGGATTTTCATAAAGATTGGAAGCTAACCCTCGGTGGGCGTTTGGAAAATTGGCACGCTTTTGATGGCTATAATGCCAGCACCTTACCAGTGGTTAGAAATGCCAGAGGCGTTATTACTGATCGCGGTGGTCTCAGAGGTGTCAATCAAGCCGAACGTAATGATTTGCACTTCTCGCCCAAATTTAAAATGACATGGAAACCGATGGATCGCCTACAAATTGGTGCCTCTGTCGCGCAAGCTTATCGCTTTCCAACCGTTACCGAATTGTTTCAAACCACCACCACAGTCGTAGGCGGTATAACAAATATCAGTAATGGTAATCCTAATTTAAAACCCGAAGAAGCGTTATCGTCTGAACTGGCGACTGAATATTTTCTGGATAAAGGCAAATTACGGCTGAGCTTATTTCAAGAACGCATCAATAACGCCATTTATTCACAACCGGGTTTTACCTCAACAGGGGCAATTATTACCTCACCGCAAAATGTTCGCCAAACTGAAACTTACGGTATCGAGTTTTCTGGCGAACACGCTGATGTGGGTATAAACGGGCTGGATATTTCGGGTAATGCCACTTGGGCGGATTCTCGAATCACTAAAAATGATATTGCCGATGCGGCTTCTGCTAGACTCGGCGGTACTGCGGCTAATCCTAATGCAGGTTTACCCTCAGTCGGTCAACGTCAACCCAGAGTTCCTGAATGGCGAGCCAGTGCAACCGTTGCTTATCGGGCAACGGATAAATGGACTAATTCCGTCAGTATGCGTTACAGCAGTAAGCAGTTTAGTCAGTTGAATAATACCGATACTAATGGTGGTACTTATGTCGGTAACACTGCTTTCTTCGTGGTCGATTTGCGTAGTAAATATCAAATTACCAAGCAATTTGCGGTAGCGGCAGGGATTGATAACGTCAATAACAATGAATATTGGATTTTCCATCCTTTCCCAGCGCGTACTTACTTTGCTGAATTGAAATTCGACTACTAAGCTATAATTATTACGGGTTATGGCTAACCTAACCCAATCTTATCTGCGCAGTTTTTCAGTACATTGTCAGTTCTATATGATAAAAACTTATTTTTAATAAAATTTAGGAGTAATCAATGAAATATAAACACCTAGCACTTATTTGCACTATTGCCGCTGTTAGTCTTCCTGCAATGAATACAGCACAAGCAGCAGAAGAAGCCGCACCAGTAGCTAACCCCATCAAAGCGCATAACGCTGCCACAAAAGATGCAGTCGCAACTGGAGAAGCGGCAGCGGGTGAAGGCAAGGAACTAGATATGTTCCGCTTCAGTCTGCGCATGGAGAAAATGGAGTTTATTCAGAAAGCGATGAAATTAACGCCAGAACAAGAAAAGAAGTTTATGGCTGTATATTATCCGTATGACATTGAATTAAAAAAGTTAAATGACAAGCGTTTAGCCATCATCACCGATTATGCGGTTAAGTTTGACCAAATTACCGATGCTGATGCAGACAAACTTGCCAAACGTTCATTAGAGTTCCGTAAACAACGCGGCGCACTGCTTGAAAAGTATTATGGCAAAATAGCAAAAGCCACTTCAAAAACCATTGCTGCCCGTTTTCTGCAAGTAGAAAGTGTTTTACAAGCTACTACAGATGTGAAAATTGGTTCTACACTGCCTTTAATGCCAGAATAAATTATTACTGCGTCGAGCAGTGGCAGTTATTTAAAGTATTGTCAGGTTGGGTTGCTAGTCAATCCAACCTGCAATATAGCTTGGTATTAATTTTGGAATGAATTTATGAAACCTCTTTACTGGCTAATTCTTAGCAGTTTTATACTCTCCGCTTGCACAACGACAACCGATTCTAAACCGCCACTTATTGCTGAATCATCAAGCAAATCAACCAAAAAAATGTCCCACAAACCGCCTAAAAAAGGCATTTGTGCCGATTCTAAAGCCCCACCATTAAGTAAATGTGCCGATACTGTTACTGCCACTTCTGATAACAAAGGCACGCTGTGGGCTGTGTGGACAAATAACCAATCTATTTATATCCAATCCTCCACTGATAAAGGCAATCGTTTTACTGCGCCCGTGTTAGTCAATACGACCCCTGAAAAAGTCGCCGCAGAAAATGAAAGCCGCCCGAAAATAAAAATTGATGCAAAGGGTAATATTTATTTAACGTGGGTTATTACGCTGGATGAAAAACGCAGCACTTACGTTCGCTTTAGCCGTTCCACCGATGGTGGCAAACATTTTTCTACACCCGTTACTGTCAACGATAATTTACAAATCATCCGTCATCGTTTTGACAGTTTAGCAGTCGGTAAAAATGGCGAAATTTTTGTTGCTTGGCTGGATGCAAGAGACACCGAAGCGGCAAAAAAAGCGGGTAAAGAATTTAAAGGGCTATCTTTGTATTACAGCACCTCAACGGATGGCGGCAAACATTTTTCGCCTAACAAATCCATTGCCGACCATGTCTGTGAATGTTGTCGTATAGATACCACTGTCGCACCTGATAATACGCCTGTTGTCGTATGGCGACATATTTTTGAAGGTGGTATTCGTGACCACGCACTGGTTAAATTCAAAGATTGGCAAACGCCCGACACGATACAACGCTTGAGTCATGAAGATTGGAAAATTGATGCTTGCCCACATCACGGTCCTGCAATAGCGATTGCCGATTCAGGTATTTATCATGCCGTGTGGTTTAGTGGTTCAGCGTCTAAACAAGGCTTGTTCTACGGCTATTCCACTGATGCAGGAAAAAGTTTTTCTGAACCTGTTAATTTTGGCAAAGAGGGAACAAGTCATCCCCATGTGCTAGCGTTGGATAAACAAGTGTTTGTTACTTGGCAAGCCTTCGATGGGAAAATCAATCGTGCGTTAGTCATAAAATCCAATGACGAGGGCAAAACATGGGCTAAACCTGAGGTGATTGCTCAAACTCCAGAAATGGCAGATGAACCGTTTCTAATCAGTGACGGACAAAATGAGTATCTTTCTTGGCAATCTGCACAAAAAGATTATCAGTTAATCGCTATTAAATAAGGTAGGTGCGGATTTATCGGCACAGTGCAAATGAATTCGCACCTACTATCAATTATAGCTCAGAGGTAGGTTGGGGTAAGCTCTGCGAACCCCAACAAAAACAATCATCTAATTCCCAATAGTGGGATTCGTGCCTCACCCCAAGCGACTCGTTTTTAGTGTTACAATTCCCCTTCAAATTTTTCACGCAAACTCTAATTTTTCACGCTCATGAAATCTCCTAGCTATTTTTTATTTTCGGCAATTCTGGCAATTTACGCGGCAGACAGCATAGCCAAGCAAACTACGGTTGCGCCGCAACACGACAGTCACAGTAAACACAGCGAACCCAGCCCTGTTTGCGCCAAGCCATCCAGTCAATGTTCCAATACCGTCGCGGCTGAGTTTTCTCATGACGGCGTGTTATGGATTACTTGGGCAGCTAATGACCATGTTTATGTACAGTCATCCACCGATAAAGGACAGAATTTTTCCGCGCCTGTGATGGTAAATGCGACAGCGGAAAAAGTGACTGCAAAAGGCGAAAACCGCCCCAAAATAAAACTGGATGCTAACGGTAATATTTATATCAGTTGGGCATTATCACTGGGTGAACACCACGCAGGCTACATTCGTTTTAGTCGCTCAACAGATGGCGGTAAATCTTTTTCTGCCCCTGTCACAGTTAATGACAATTTAGAGGTGATTGGGCATTCCTTTGATTCAATGGCGATTGGTCAAAATGGTGGTAAATCTTTTTATCCCAATAAACGTATCGCCGCTCATGTCTGTCAATGTTGTCGTTTACAAACCGCGATTGCCAAAGACAACACGCCTGTGATTACTTGGCGACATATTTTTGACGGTGGCATTCGCGATCACGCCCTCGTTAAATTCACTGATTGGAATACGCCTAGCGATATGCAGCGTGTCGGTCAAGAAAATTGGAAAATCGATGCTTGCCCACATCACGGACCGGGCTTAGCTATTTCTGACACCGATGTCTATCACGAAGTCTGGTTCAGCAACGCCGATACAAAAAAAGGCTTGTTTTATGCCTATTCAAGCGACGCGGGTAAACATTTTTCTGAACCGATGAATTTTGGTGGTGCAGGCGCGAGTCATCCACATGTGCAAACCTTAGGGCAACAAGTCGCTATTGTCTGGGAGGAATTTGATGGTAAAAATAATACACTGCAATTAATCAAATCTAGCGATGCAGGTAAAACGTGGACTAAACCCGAAGTGATAGCGCAAACCACTAAAGGCGTTGATACGCCGTTTTTAGTAAGCGATGGACACGCTATTTATG
>NQJH01000031.1 GCA_002256685.1 Methylococcaceae bacterium NSP1-2
TGTAAGCTGGATTTTGAGGCGGGTTGAGTTCATGATGACAATCTAACCGAGTAGGATATGAATTAAATCTGTTACTTCATTTGATAAATTGGAATGTAAAATTGATTTTCAAAAACCGCCACATACGCTTTATTTTTAATTCAAACTGACAACTACATCGTCAGTTATTGATGGAGAATTGTCATGGCTAATTCATTTACTGACATTATATTTACGCCCAGCGTGAAAGCTGCTCAGAGTTTGTATGGTAGCCGAGAGGCTAATCGCGACTTTGAGTTGTCAGAAAATGCTAAGAATGAATTGACCGAGTACGAAATCAAGTTTATCGCCGAACGCGATAATTTTTATCAAGCGACAGTTTCTGAATCAGGCTGGCCTTATGTGCAGCATCGGGGCGGATCAATCGGTTTTTTAAAGGTGATTGATAAGCGCACTATTGGTTTTGCTGATTTTCGCGGTAATGTTCAATACCTGAGCGTCGGCAATCTCAATGCCAATGATCGTATCTCGCTGATTTTAATTGACTATCCTAATCGGCGGCGGTTGAAGATATGGGGACGGGCGCGTATCGTTCATAAAAAAGAGCATCCTGAATTAATCGCGCAACTTACAGTGCCGACCTATCGGGCGCGTGTTGAGCGCGGTATCGTCATTCAGGTTGAAGCCTACGACTGGAATTGCCCTCAACATATCACGCCCCGCTATTCAAAAGTAGAAATCGAAAAGATGATTGCTCCGTTGCTTGAAGAAAATCACCGACTAAAATCTCAATCTGCACCGCTAGCCAATAGCTTGCCTATTGTGCAAGGTAAGGGGTCTCTGGAAGTTGTTATTTCTGGTATACGACAATTGACTCCGCGTATTAGAGCCTTTGAGCTTAAACATCCAGATGACAAAGAACTGCCCAAGATTGATGCGGGTGCGCATATCCTCGTTCCAATACGTCTAGGCGATGGTCAAATAAGTGTGCAGCATTACTCTATTTGTTCTAATCCTGCTCGTCGAGATGCTTACGAAATAGCGGTATTGCGTGAGGAGAATGGTTCGGGCAATTCTGTGGCTGCACACGAACAGTTTCAAATAGGTTTGCATTTACGTTGTAGCTTGCCGCAGAACACTTTTAAACTGCATACGGATTCCCGCCCTGCTATTCTTATTGCGGGGGGGATTGGTATCGCACCTATCAAGGCGATGGCGTATACGTTGAAGGCGCAAGGACGATATTTCTTGATTCACTACGCCGCACGTAGCACTAAAGAAGCGGCTTATTTGGATAAACTGGTTAACGAGTTTGGTGACAGGTTAACATTTTATCCAGCCGACCAAAATAAACACATGGATGTAAATGCCCTGTTGACGTTCGCACCGCCCGATGCAGTTTTTTACGTCTGCGGCTCTAAACGCATGATTGATGCGGTCACTGACGCGACAAAGATGCTGTTAATAGGCTCTGATTCTATTCGAATAGAGCGATTCTTTGCCAAAAAAAAACGGGCGGGATAAATCCGCCCGTCTTTTAAAAAGCTTGGTTAGTATTATTTTTTACTGGCTTCGAGGTGTGTTACCGCTTCTTCAGCAGATTTAGTAGCGGGCTCTACCTTTCCTAACTCGCCTTCATCGATGGCTTTTTGCAACGAATCAGCCGCCGCGTCTATGTGAGTTTTTGGCACACCTTTAGCAACGATGGACGCTGCCAGTGTATGATTCAACGCTGATTTTGCATGTTCGACCAAAATAGGCGCGTGACCTGCTTTACCGTGTACCACCGCCGCGTTAGCGTGTTCCAATGCCGCGTTGACATGTTCCAACCCAGCCTCGCTAAGTCCTGCGGCGAAAACAGTTGTACTCACACACAATAACAATCCTACAAATACAGATGCTAGTTTTTTCATTTTTCTGTCCTCAGTATTATTTGGAATATTCAGTTTGTTGATACCACTATACTTCAAAACAACGATAACCACTTGTATGGATCAACGTTTGTATTTTAACCACCATTGAATTTACTTTGCAAGTTACTGATTAATCTAATACTAGCCGCCACATTTATTCCCTGATAGTTTCCTTTTTCTTCCTTATTTGTTGCATAATTTGTGGTTATCCTATGACCCATGAACAACCGCAACGGTTGCGTAACGATACAATGGAGAAGGTAATGAAAGAGATTATCCGTTACGCGGAAGAAGCCATTGTGTCATTAGCCGATTTTGAAAACATAACCGTGTGGAGCGAGACTCTGCACACAGGATTATTCGCATGAAAAATATTGCAACTAAAAACCCGTGGGTCGCCCCTGTCATCCGTCATGCTCCTAGCGGTATGAATAAGTTTGACGGGGTGCGTGATGCGCACTACGTTGATGAGATTGCTGGGGTAGCGATTGCCGAATTAGTAGAAAAATACGGTTCGCCGTTATTTGTATTATCCGAAGAACATTTACGTCAATCAGTACGCCGTATTAATCGGGCATTCACGACCCGCTATGCCAAAGTGCGCCAAGCATGGTCGTATAAAACCAATTATATCAATGCCGTGTCAGCGATTTTGCATTCAGAAGGTTGTGATGCTGAGGTAGTATCAGAATTTGAATACGACAAAGCCCGCCGCTTAGGTGTACCCGCGTCGCGACTCTTTTTTAATGGTCCGTATAAATCGCGTGGCGCATTAGTCAAAGCGGTCAGCGAAGGTGCGCGAATTCATGTCGATCATTTAGATGAATTGGCATTATTGGAAGAAGTCGCCAATGAATTGGGCATTTTAGATTTTCCTATTACCATTCGCTTGAACTTTGATACGGGGTTTGCGGAAAATTGGGGACGCTTTGGTTTTAACCTCGAAAATGGGCAAGCAATGGAAGCGGCACGCCGTATCGCCGCCAGTCCAAATTTAAAACTCACAGGTTTACATAATCATATCGGGACGTTTATTACTGACCCGCGTGCTTATACCGCGCAAGTCGGCATCATGATTAATTTCATGAACAATGTGGAAGCGGCGACTGACTGCACCATCACCACATTGGACATAGGCGGCGGTTTTGCGTCGCGTAATGCCATGCAGGGCGTGTATTTACCGCCTGAACAAATTACCCCCACCGCTGAACAATACGCGGAAGCCATTTGTGGCGCGTTAGCCATTGGGCTAAAAGACCGTGAACAACAGGGTAAACCCTTACCCGAATTAGTGTTAGAAACAGGTCGCGCAATGGTAGATGAAGCAGAATGGTTAATTTCCAGTGTGGTTGCTAATAAACGCTTGCCTAATGGTCAGCGGGCAATGGTGATCGATGCAGGGGTGAATATTTTATTTACCGCATTTTGGTATAACCATGAAGTCCGTCCTGCGCGTCCTGTCGAAGGCATACTCGAAGACACGGTGTTATATGGTCCGTTGTGCATGAATATTGATGTGGTGCGCCAATCGGTCAGTTTGCCGCCGCTTAAAACAGGCGATTTATTGTCTTTTTGGCCAGTCGGTGCTTATAACAATACCCAGTGGATGCAGTTTATTCAGCTACGTCCAGCGGTGGTGATGGTTCGTCAAAATGGGCAAGTGGATGTGGTACGCCGTGCTGAAACTTTAGAGGATATTGAAGAGCCTGAACACTTGCCCGCTGATTTACGACCTGATTTTTCTTAAACGGATGGCGTAGGTGTACTCGTTCCCACGCGCTGCGCCGTACTTTTAAAACACACGCCAGCGCGGTGTTTACGCGCCATAGCATCAAAAAAATACTTCAGGTGAAACACCGAAGCGTGTTGCTAGTGCTTGAATTTGGCGTTTATTTAATTGCCGTTTGCCGCTCAATATTTCAGACACAACCCCTTGACTACCGACTTCGGGCAACTGGCTTTGAGTCAATTGATGTTCTGCTAGCAAATAGGCTAACACCTCTTGTGGGCTGGCTTCTGGTATTGCATAGTGTTCTTGTTCATAGTTGGCGACCAGTATGCCAACAGTATCTAATAATGACGCTAATGGATGTTGTTCGTTCTCGCCCACTTCATCAATGAGTTGATTTAATAATTCAACCCGATGGTTATAGTCCTCTTCCGTGTAAGGAACAGACAGTAAAGGGGCTAAGGGTTGCCAGTTTTTTGCAATGGCGTGTACAGTATTGTTCATCATAGTAACCTCCGCTGATAATAGGCGGTTATAGGTAAGCTGTTTAAATAATTTAGATGCAATCTAAATTTCGTCATGTAACGCATTGAAAAGACATCAACGTCCCCACAATTGTTCCAGCCAACTCACCTCACAATCTGCTATCATTACGCCCTTTTTATACACTCTTTAGTCAGGACACATCATGTCAGAATTTCAAAACGTATCTGTGGTTAAAAAAGCTAACGTCTATTTTGGTGGGAATGTCAGTAGCCGCACGGTTAAATTTGCCGATGGTTCAAGCAAAACCTTGGGCTTTATGTTACCCGGTGAATATACTTTTAACACCGCCGACGCTGAATTAATGGAAATTATCGATGGTGAATTGGAAGTGTTATTGCCTGACACTGAACAATGGGAAACTATCGTTGGTGGTGAGGCGTTTAATGTGCCTGCTAATGCGAAATTCACGGTAAAAGTGAATATTCCTACCGATTATATTTGTTCATTTCTTAAATAAGCACTTGGAAAAAGTCGCGCTGTTTGTTGATGTGCAGAACATCTACTACACCACTAAACAAGCTTATCACCGCCATTTTGATTACCAGCGTTTTTGGTGTCAGGCGACGGCTAACCGTGAAGTAGTGGCAGCGATTGCTTATGCCATCGATAAAGGTGACAGTAAACAACGCGGTTTTCAACAGATTCTTAGACAAATCGGTTTTGAGGTTAAATTAAAGCCGTATATTCAGCGGGGTGATGGTTCTGCCAAAGGCGATTGGGATGTCGGCATCACGCTGGATGTCATGGAATTAGCCGCTCAGGTGGATGTCATTACCCTGTTATCAGGCGATGGTGATTTTGATCTGTTATTAACTAAAGTCCACAATGCTTATGGCATTAATACGGAAGTCTACGGCGTACCCGCATTAACTGCCCCCTCATTGATTAACGCTGCTCAGCGATTTATTGCCATAGACGATAAGTTGCTGCTGTAGTATTTTCTGGGCTTCATTAATCTCACAACTCACAGGCGTAAAACAGCTTTAGCTGTTTTCTAGCCAATAGCTGAAGCTATTGGACTCCTAACTGAATAAGCCCAAAATCTGATAGAATGCCCACCTAATCCCTCTTACTAAAACTCACTCGGAAAACAAATTTTGATTTCTACAGCTAACATCACTATGCAGTTTGGGGCAAAACCCCTGTTTGAAAACGTCTCTGTCAAATTTGGCGACGGCAACCGTTACGGTCTAATTGGCGCGAACGGTTGCGGCAAATCGACCTTCATGAAAATATTAAGCGGCGATTTAGAGCCGTCTGCTGGCAATGTCAGTATTTCGCCTAACGAACGCTTGGGCGTGTTGCGTCAAGATCAATTCGCTTATGAAGAATTCACGGTCCTTGATACTGTGATTATGGGTCATAAAGAACTTTGGCAAATTAAACAAGAACGCGACCGTATTTATTCCTTACCCGATATGAGCGAGGAAGATGGAATGCGCGTTGCCGATTTAGAAGTTGAATTTGCCGAATTAGATGGTTATACGTCTGAGTCGCGGGCAGGTGAACTATTATTGGGACTAGATATTCCGTTAGAACAACATAATGGTTTAATGAGTGCAGTCGCACCCGGTTGGAAATTGCGCGTATTATTAGCACAAGCGTTGTTTGCTAATCCAGACATTATGCTGTTAGACGAACCGACCAACAACCTTGACATTAATACCATCCGCTGGTTAGAAGATATACTGAATGCCCGCGATTGCACGATGGTTATCATCTCGCATGACCGCCATTTTTTAAATAGCGTTTGTACGCACATGGCTGACATGGATTATGGCGAATTGCGCGTTTATCCCGGTAATTATGATGATTACATGGTCGCTGTCACTGAAGTACGCGCGAGTTTATTAGCAGGCAATGCCAAGAAAAAAACCCAAATCGTTGAATTGCAAGCCTTTGTTCGGCGTTTTTCTGCCAATGCGTCTAAAGCGAAACAAGCGACTTCACGCGCTAAGCAATTGGATAAAATTAAACTGGATGAAGTCAAACCGTCTAGCCGCGTTAATCCCTTTATTCGCTTTGACCAAACTAAAAAATTGCATCGTTTAGCCTTAGAAGTCGAAGGTTTGAGCAAAGGTTATGGTGCTGATCCATTATTTAAAAATTTGAACTTAATGGTGGCAGTCGGTGAGCGCATTGCGGTAATCGGTCCTAATGGTATTGGTAAATCTACCTTGTTAAAAACACTGGTAGGCGAATTAACACCTGATACTGGCATCGTCAAATGGTCAGAAAATTCAGAAGTCGGTTATTTTGCGCAAGACCATGCCGATGATTTTGCCGAAGACTTAACCCTGATTGAATGGATGGGGCAGTGGCGCAAAGAGTCCGATGACGATCAAGCCATACGCGGCACCTTAGGACGCTTGTTGTTTACGGCCGATGATATTAACAAATCGGTTAAAGTGTTGTCAGGTGGTGAACAAGGGCGCATGTTATTCGGCAAACTCATTTTGCAAAAAAATAACATCATGGTGATGGACGAACCGACTAACCATTTAGATATGGAATCAATTGAGTCGTTAAATAATGCGTTAGAAAATTATCCGGGTACGTTGATTTTTGTCAGCCATGATAGAGAATTCGTTTCCTCGCTGGCGACCCGTATCATTGAATTAACACCGCACGGCATTGTCGATTTTAACGGTAATTACGAAGATTATTTGAATACGCAGGCGTAGAACAATAAGCTGGATTAATCATTAATCCAGCTTTTTTCCATGTAGGTGGTAAAAAATAACGACGGTATAGCTATCAAAAACCTGAATTTTTGCTATATTTTTCTGATTAATCAAATAAAGTAAGTTCATTTGCATAACGCTTTAAGTCAATCTGTGGCGTCTTAAAAAGATCGACACAACCTCTGCTCTATTGAAAAGAGAGGTGATTTATTCATAACACAGACATAAAATCTATATTGGTAACTGGACACCAAGCGTCAGGAGTTTGAATGATCATTATTTTAAAAAAAATACCTGCTAACACATCAGATTATCATATAGAAACATTCATTGCTCCCATCCTTAAAGGTGGCTTGTTTAGTGCCAGTGGTCGTATAGAAAACATTTCATTTTGGACCTATAAAATCGTCCAATCCAATACAGTCGAATATTATGCTTTAGTTGACATAGAACCAGATTCGGTCGGCGAACGGGTCATAAAACGGCTTAACAAAAAACCAATAAATGGCAAATATATTGCCATACAAGAATATCACGTTAGACATTGGAGCAATGATAAACGCGTATTCAAATCTGTCGTTGATCGAGGCAAAAATAATAAGCGCAAAGCTGACCGTAGACGCAAAATCATAAAAACAGAAAAAAAATCAAGAGTAGAAGAGACTAGATCAGAAATAACCATCTCCTCACATTCTGGCTTTTGGACTGAGCCGCGTGATAGAAGAACTAAATGATGAAACCTGCTTCATGTCGCTAACCTTGTAGTCGCTACCGGCAGGTTATAATAGTAAAGCGTTATCCAGTAGATGGCACAAAGTTTGCTAATTTTCTATAGCAACTTCACCCCAAACCTCCGCAACTAAAAAAACTATGACGACAAAATACACTCCCCTAAAAGATCACGACACACCGCTTAAAGTGCTGTTTACCGGCTACCTCTGTACGGTAGCCATCGGTTATCTTTTTGCACTCATTCAAATATTATTCACTCACGGTATGGCGGATGGTAAATTCGGCTTATCGGTTGATGACATTGTTTACAGCTACTACGGCAACCGCTCAGGCACCGCATTGGAACTTAAATTAAATGGTTCAATGAAAGAGAATGCCTCTGAGCAGGAGCGGTTTGCCATTATGAAATGGGTCAGAGATGGCGCAGATCAGTACGATTACAAAGACGATGGGATTGCTAAAATTATCGACACCCGTTGTGTGACCTGTCATAACAAAGACGCGTCGGGCATCCCTGATTTTACTAAATTTGATGCACTAAAATCGTACACAACGCAAGATGAAGGGGCGACATTTTCCTCATTAACGCGCGTGTCGCATATTCATTTATTTGGTATTAGTTTTATTTTCATGTTCGTCGGCTATATTTTTAGCTTTGCCGAAACCACCACCACCCAATACAAATGTATTGCCATCGGTATGCCTTATGCGTTTCTCATTACTGATATTCTGTCATGGTGGCTGACTAAAATTCACCCGATGTTTGCGTGGTTAGTTATTTTTGCCGGTATGGGCATGGGTATTTCTTTTGCGTTTATGTTAGTCACCTCTATTTTAGAAATGTGGCTATTTAAACCCGTGTTTATCGATGGCTTTGGTTCGCGTTATTTACAACGCCGTGACAGTCCAGACGCGTCTATTGCCGATAGAATTTGGGTCGTTCTTAAAACCTTAGTACGCTCTATTAAACCTGCTGCGTCTTTTGTGACACAACAATGGCTAACGCGTGGCTGGCCATTGCTAAAAAACCTACTGAACTCCTTTAAAAAATAATCGAGTAAGTAATACGTTTTTAACAAAAAGTCAGCGTGACTATCCTAGTCAACAGTAACTCAAACCGCCGAGGTTTTTTAAAACCTTGGCGGTTTACCTTTAATTTAACAACCACACTATCGCGTTCCTATTCCCCTTGTATCAATAAGCGAGATTTAATAGTGCGAATTGAAATATGTTAAAATATTAATTTTGTTACTTTACCTTTTATGGATGAGCATTATGCGTATTAATCAAACATTTATTCTCTTGTTAATGGTTATTTTTTCATTCGTGGCTCAGGCTGAATCATCATTTAGTCCAGAGGCTAATGTACGAAAAACAGTGGATGCCGAAGGCAAAGTCATTTTTTCAAAATCAGGTTTCTCTAACAAAAAGCCAGTTAAAAAACCGGTAGAGCCTGAAGTCAAAGCTCCGCCAAAAAGTACCGCGCCCAAAGTGGATATTTACTACGCCAGCTGGGATCCTTATAGCGATAAAGCCATTCTATTTTTTCGAGAAAATCATATTGTTGTCAATGCTTACGATATTGATCTCGATGCAAAAGCCGCAGAACGCAAAAAGAAGATTGATCCTAAATTTGTCGGAATGCCTTTGGTCATCATTAATGGTTCAGTGATTCGTGGCGTTGATGAAAAAAAATATCGAGATGCGTTGGCGATAAAACCGCAATAAACAGCACCAGTCAGTATTGTGTTGGGTAACAACAAAGGCTTTTAAAAAATTCATTCATAATGAATTAAACCGAGTGCGTTGTGATAGCCAAAATTGGATGTGCCTGTCTTATAATCTAATTCAATCGCTACCAATTTTTCCAGCAACGCCTTATCAAACTTTAATTCCATCAAAGCGTGTTCGACATTCATTGTTAATAGCAGCCTATTTTCATAATCAAGCTTAATTGTCTGAATACTCCCCGAATACGCAACAGCTATTTTCTTTTCACGATCCCACCAATGCCACGCTAGCAGTCTTATTTCTTCTTCCTCTATGTCTAACTTGCGAAACAAATACAAGCCGTTGTTATACAAGCCGTCACGAAAAATATTGTTTTCACTGTGATAACCGTGCAGGTGCGAATCAGCGTTAGTCAACCATTGCTTTAATGCGTTGCCGTTATCGGCTTGTTCGAGATAACAACTATAGGCTTGGTGTTCGTGATAACTGATTTCTGCTTGTTTTTTATCAGGTACTGATAACGACCATTGTGCGTCAATACTGTGTTGCATGGCGGTAAAATCAAACACTTCAATGGCTTGTTTGCTAGTTAATTTACAGTCGTAACGTGATGGTGTTTCAATACCGTAATACGAATACGCCCGTTGCTCTAGTTTAAACAAGCCGCGATACGTTGTGCTTAATATCGCTACGTTAGGCGTATCAATCACTTTATGACGATGGCGCAAAATTCGCCCAGCGGTTTGAATAATTGAGCGGGTAGATTGCGGTTCAAAAATTCCCCAATCAAAATCAAAATCCCGACCCACTTCAATAATTGAGGTAGCAGCAATTAAAATCACTAAATCGCGTGGCTGTTCGTTTTGCAGAATGTTTTGAATGACAGGATGTTGCGTCAATTGATCCATTTGCCGTTTTAAAGCTTGCTGACAAAATGTCTCAATTTCATACAGCACAATCGGCAATAATTTAGCGTGATAACACACTCCACCGCACTAAGCCAATGGATACCCGTGCCTTGCTTGCTTCATCAATAACATGATGACGGCAATGCAGAGTAAAGGCGGTTTGTAGGACTTGCTCAAATAACTGCTCAGGTTGTGAATAGTCGCCAACAGGCAATAATTCAGCGCGACGCATGGCAGTTTGTTCAGTGAGATGTTTAACGACTTGCTGACTAAACAGCGCATGATATTTTTCATAATCAGCGTCAGACGCGTCACATTTAAGTTGAGAAAACTGGTATTGATCTGAAAACCAGCCGCAAAAAATCGGTTTTTCTACGTTATTCAAGCGTTGATACTGCTCAAAGCCTGTTCTGTAAGCGTGATAAAAATTAATCGCAATCGCTGGCGGTAAAGTTGCGGAAACTAATAACACTTTGCGCCCATACAAACCGCTTAAATAAACTAACTTTCCTAACGCCACTAAATCGCCATAGCTATAACTATCGACTTCATCCAACACTAAATCGCTAGTCATCAAGCGCAAACTCATTAACGTCGAACTACTCCGCCGCCCATCCGTTGGGGCAATAATATGATCGACTGTGGCAATTAAAATAGGTGTTGCTAAAATTTTCAGTTGTTTATCGGTTAAGGTGGGAAAATAGTCTTTTAAATTCCCGATGTCACCGTCATAAATGATTTCATCATCTTCGGCTATGCCTTCATTAAATGTCCCATTGTCACCAACCTCTTGTTGTACATCGGCTTTGTGTTGTTGTTCAAACAACGCTTGGCTGAGTTTAGAACCCACCATCACTGCCAGTTGGTTTTTTTCAAAACCTATGCGTGATTTATCAGCGTAATCGTCACCCGCTTGCAACGTTAAAGACCGCAAACCCAATGCCAAGGAATATCGCAATTCTTTCGACAACACCGCCATAAGCCGCGCCGCTGCCACGGTTTTACCCGCGCCCGTTTTAGCGGCAACAATACCGAAAAACCCTGCGTCTTGAATGCCGTTGTATTGTTCTTTGACTATGCGAGCGCAACTGTCATCTTGCCAATGAAACGGGGAAGCTGGATTTTTTAACTGCGGTTTTTGTGCCAATATCGGCGGTAATTTTTGTGTTTCGATGCTTTGGAAATCTGGGTTGTCTGCGTAGCCCATCAACACCCGAAAACACCGTAGTGCTTGTTTATCCACCTTGTGCAAATGCGTCACCAAAGTATCAGCAGATTTGCCATCAATAGTATTAGCAAAACAAATGTTGCTACTATCGGATTTTGTATAAAGTTCTTTTGCTTGTGAGGCTTGATAATCCCCCAATACTAAAAACGGGCGCACGATATGCGCAATGGCAATTTTTAAATCATTGGCTTGATGCGCTAACGCTGGGACTTGTTCGGTCAACAAATACTGCAATTGTTTAGCTCTCTCTGCCAATGCGTTTAACCATTTATCATTTTTCGCTCTATCCGCCAATGCGTTTAACCATTTATCATTCTGCCACGGCATTTCTTTATAACTTTCAAAGGTGATGGCGTGTTGTTTGTCGTTATCGCTAGTTGTTTCTTCCTTGCCAAAAAATGCTTCACCATACAAAAATGGGTATTCGCCTTCTTCGTACTGCCCTTCAGGCAATTTGTGATGCGTTAAAACCAACCACAGCAAACTACTAAACAACGGTAATTTTTTAAACGCTCCTGAGCGTAAGCGTTGCCACGGTGGCAACTTTCTATACTCTGT
>NQJH01000406.1 GCA_002256685.1 Methylococcaceae bacterium NSP1-2
GGACACTTTGCACGCGGCTCAGGTCCTACTGAATTATTAGCGTGGAACGGTTACAAAATGGGCGCGCAAATCTGCTACGAAAGCTTATTTCCTAAATTTTCTCGTGATTTGGCAAATTTGGGAGCGCAGTTTATTGTCAATGTCACCAATGATTCTTGGTATGGTACTTGGCAAGAACCTTATCAACACTTTTATATGACACTGGCGCGGGGTGTGGAATTTCGCCGTCCGGTGTTGCGGGTGACTAATACCGGTATTTCAGCGGTGTCATTAGCATCGGGTGAAATTTTGGAACGCTCGCCGATTCATGAGCAGTGGGCGGGTGTGTATGAAGTCCCGTATCTGAAAAATCCACCTAGCACCTTTTATCAACGTTGGTTTTGGTTGATGCCGTGCTTATTGTGGGGCGGGTTAGTTGTGTTGTTGGTGCTGGGTTTTATTCAACGCAAACGCGCACCACTGACCGCATCATAAATAGCCGTTTCTTGAGCAAGCTCGCCGACTTTGCCGTCTAGGATAAAAATATCACTGTCGGCAAAGGCATTTACTACTTGCTCGGCGGTTCTCATTGCCGGTTGCGTGGTGGCATTAGCACTGGTGGAGACTAACGGACTGCCATAATCTCTGCATAATTGCTGGGCGATAGGGTGTGCGGTGACTCTAACCGCGAGGCTGTTATGTTCGCCTGTCAGCCATTTTGGTACATTAGCTGGTGCAGGAATCACCCACGTCACCGCACCCGGCCAAGTCGGTGTTATTCGCGCCAGTATCTCGTCATTCAACACTAAATAGGGTTCGAGTTGTTGCAAGGAGGCGGCAATTAAAATCAGCCCTTTTTCTATCGGACGCTGTTTAATGTCCAGTAAGTGCATGACCGCCTGCTCATTGAGCGGATCACAGCCTAAGCCATAGACGGCTTCGGTTGGATAGGCAATAACTTTGCCGGCTTTAAGTTGTTGGACGGCGGCGTTGATGTCAGAAGAATAATGTTGAGGCATAACAAAATATAGGTAAGTTGATGATAGGAACGTAACGGTATCATAGTATAAATAAACCTCTGACTTTACACGCCTAAAAACTTAATGCACTTAGAAATAGCGTAGTTGATGAATCGGAATGTAAACCTAGATTTGTATTCAAAAAACAGCTTTAACCCAGCACCCAATTTTCGTAGCTAGTGCGTAACATGAGTTAAGCAATCAACTGTTAAACTACTGCTCACAACCGTCACTTAAAAAACTATTATCATGTTTCTCGTCAAAGACTTTATTGAAACCGAAGAAAATTTAATCTTTGCGGTAGTCACGCAGGGAGTAGAACACGGAAAAGTGCTGTGTTTTTTACGCTATGTGCAGGAAAATACCCAGCTAAAAAAACTCGCTACCACCGCAGCAAATCATCTTTTGCACCACCACCATGCCGATTAGCTCATCTTCATGCTGTACCCGTAGAACGTATTCGTAAACATCATCAACCTAAACAACGCTTACACGCCATTTTACATAGCGCACAACCCGATGAAATTGAGCAAGATTTAATCGCCCTGTGTCAGGTACTGCAAGCACACGGGCTTGATTTAACTCAATGTGGTATTACGGGTTCATTGTTAATTGGAGCGCAACAAGCTAGCTCGGATATTGATTTGGTTTGTTATGAACCTGCGGTTTTTCAGCAGTGCCGCACTATCATCCAAAATGTGTTACCCACGCTTACTGAGCAAGATTGGCAACAATCTTATCAACGCCGTGATTGTGAACTGAGTTTTGCCGATTATGTGTGGCATGAACAACGTAAATTAAATAAAGGCTTAATTAATGGGCGAAAATTTGATGTGAGTTTAGTTAACACCTGTTTGCCGCCTATCACTTATCAAAAATGTGGCGGAGTCACGTTGCAGTGTCGTGTTATTGATGACACTGCCGCGTTTAATTATCCCGCTGAATTCCACATAGAACATCCACGCATTCGGTCTGTGGTCAGTTTTACCGCCACTTATACGGG
>NQJH01000032.1 GCA_002256685.1 Methylococcaceae bacterium NSP1-2
GTCAAGAGCAAGCTTATAAAGATAGCGTTTTAACACCTGGTGTAAAACGTGTGGCTATCGAAGCGGGGATTACTGATTTCTGGCGCAAATATGTTGGCTTGGAAGGTGGTGTTGTGGGTATTGATACCTTCGGCGAATCTGCTCCTGGCGGCGAGTTGATGAAATACTTCGGTTTTACCGTTGAAAATGTCGTCAAAAACGTAGAAGCGGTACTTTAATTCTAAAACAATATTACACTTGGAACGAGACACCTCTAACCTTTAGATGCGGCTATCACTAGCCAGCATCCAGTCGGGGGTCTCGAACCACTTCTTCCGACTCATAGGTGAACGTGTGAACAAGAATAATTTGACGAAAGGTCTATTTACAGCGTTGCTGCTAGTCAGCAGAAATACCCAGCGGCAGACTTCCAGCCTACGGTTGTTTATCAAGACGAGAACTACATCAAAAATAGCTCATCGACTCAAACAGCAGTTAAACAGGCTGCGCCAGTCGTTGCCGAAGAAAAAACTGAAGTAGATTCAAAATATCCAGCGGCAGATTTCCAACCCAAAGTTATTTATAGTGATGATAAGTATCAGCACAATAAAACAGTACCTGCAAGCGCGTCCAAAAATGTAAGCGTCTCTTCTACTACAGAAGAAACCAAAGCTGAAACTACTGTTAGTACTGATAAAAAGAAAGAAGATTCCAGTCTTACTTACTTAATCGGCTTAGTCGGCTTGGCAGCAGTAGGCTTTTTCTTATTCAGAAAACAAGCAACGCCCACCCCCGCCAAAGCTAAAACAGCCAGTGTTACCCCTGCGAGTAGCAAAGCCGCTGCAACAACCGGCGTTGGTAAATACATCAATAAAGTATCTGGCACAGGCGTTTCTCGCTATGTAGAAAAACAAGTCAAAACTGCAAAATCAGCAACAGGTGTTGCCAAATATGTTGCACAGCAAACATTAGCTGAAAAAGCAAGAGCGGCAGAAGACGCAGAAAAGAAAGCCACAGGTGTTGAAAAATACATGCGTAATCGGGGATAAACAATGAGCCAGAATTCCTTGAACAGTTCATTTTTATCTGCTGTTGCAGCGTTTTTTTCGTTTGGAACTGAAGCAAAATCTCAAACTGAGAGCATATATCGCGTTTGTGCGGGTGACCCCGACGGACTTAGTGGCGTAGCGAAGTATCTGCAAAACCAAGAAACGTTGTTAGCAAGACAAAAGGCTGAGCAATTGGAAAAACTGGCAGCCCAAGCCTCAGCGAGTAGCGTTACGAAGTATCTAGCAGAACAGCCAACACTAACTAGTGTGGATCGTTACGCGCTGAGACAAGCGATTGCTGACAAACAAGCACAAAAAGATAACCCAACAGCTAGCGGGGCAACAGGTGTTGATAAGTACTTGAAAAGTATGAAACCAGCCCCTACATTAAGCAGTGTTGAAAAGTATTTGAGACATCAAGAGAGTCTGCCTCAGCCTAGCAAAGTTGCTAAATATATGGCAAAACAAGCACTGATGGCAAAACATGGCAAATCAGGAGCAACGATTATTCAAATGGAAGCGACAGGTGTTGCCAGATATTTACAACATCAAGCCAGTTTGCCACAACCGACTAAAGTTGCTAGATATATGGCAAAGCAAGCCGCTTTAGCGGCATTACAAGCCAAGCCTATCGTTGCTGAAGCAAAGCCAACAGGTGTTGCCAAATATTTACAACATCAAGAAAGCCTACCACAACCTAGCAGAGTCGCTAAATATGTGGCAAGACAGGCTTTAATGGATGCACAACAAGCCAAACCAGTGTCTGTAAAGCGTAGCGAAACAGGTGTTGATAAATATGTGAAACATCAAGACGAGTTACCACAGCCTAGCAGAGTAGCTAAATATCTAGCAAGACAGGTTTTAGCTGAACAACAAAAAGCAGATGCTGAAACTAGCGTTGAGCGATATATGCGTCATCAAGGTTAATTGATGCAATTACGCTTTGCAGGTTTATGAGTTGCTTCATGCTGGCGATTGCAGTTGCAACTCTATCGATTTTTAAATAAATATAAAGGTACCATTCATGGGAAAAAATTTACTTGAACAACTGAAGGCAGTGACTGTTGTCGTTGCTGACACCGGTGATATTGAAGCAATTGAAAAGTTCACACCGCGTGACGCAACCACTAACCCCTCACTGATTACAGCAGCCTCGCAAATGCCACAATACCAAGGCATCGTTGATGATACCTTGAAAGGTGCTAGAGCGACTTTAGGTGCAGATGCGTCAGCACATGATGTTGCGACTCTTGCTTTTGAACGCTTGGCTGTTTCCTTTGGACACAAAATACTGGCAGTCATTCCTGGTCGTGTATCGACTGAAGTAGATGCGCGGCTTTCATTCGATACCGATGCAACTATTGCTATGGGTCGCGAACTGATTAAAATGTACGAAGCTGAAGGCGTATCGCGTGAACGCGTATTAATTAAAATCGCTGCAACTTGGGAAGGCATCCAAGCCGCTGCCGTTTTAGAAAAAGAAGGCATTCACTGTAACCTGACATTATTGTTCGGTTTGCACCAAGCGATTGCGTGTGCTGAAAACGGTATTACTCTAATCTCACCTTTCGTAGGTCGCATTCTTGACTGGTACAAAAAAGATACCGGTCGTGATTCTTATGCCCCTGCTGAAGATCCAGGTGTAGTATCAGTCACTGAAATTTATAACTACTACAAAAAATTTGGTTATAAAACTGAAGTTATGGGTGCTAGCTTCCGTAACATCGGTGAAATTACCGAACTAGCAGGTAGCGATTTGTTGACCATTGCACCATCTTTATTGGCTGAATTACAAGCTACAGAAGGCGAGTTACCACGCAAATTAGACCCAGCACATGCGGCAACACTGAATATTGAAAAATTATCAATGGACAAAGCAACATTTGACCGTATGCACGCGGAAAACCGTATGGCAACTGACAAATTAGCGGAAGGCATTGATGGTTTCGCTAAAGCATTAGAAGCACTTGAAAAATTGCTTTCTGAGCGTTTAGCTAGCTTAGAAGCTTAAATCATTAATAACACAGCCTCTAGGCTAGAGATACTTCGGTATCGATAGTCTGGAGGCTTTTGCTTTTGTAATAGATAGAAATAGGATTCATCTTCATGTCACAAAAAATTTCCGATGTCGTTAAAGCTGGTGTTGTTACTGGTGAAGACGTACAAAAAATCTTTGCTATTTGCAAAGCAAACCAGTTTGCTCTGCCTGCGGTAAATGTTATTAACACCGATTCAATTAATGCCGTATTAGAAGCGGCAGCGAAAGTTAAATCTGCTGTAGTTATTCAATTTTCCAACGGTGGTGCGCAATTTTTTGCAGGTAAAGGCGTTAAATTAGAAGGTCAAAAACCTGCCATTTTAGGTGCTATTTCTGGTGCACAACATGTACACTTAATGGCTGAAGCTTATGGCGTACCTGTTATTCTACACACAGACCATGCGGCAAAAAAATTATTGCCTTGGATTGATGGTTTGTTAGACGCTGGTGAAAAACATTTTGCAGCCACAGGCAAGCCTTTATTCAGCTCGCACATGCTGGATTTATCCGAAGAAAGTCTGAAAGAAAATATCGAAATTTGCGCCAAATATTTAACGCGCATGTCTAAAATGGGCATGACGCTGGAAATTGAATTAGGTTGCACTGGTGGTGAAGAAGACGGTATCGATAATAGCGATATGGATCATTCATTACTGTACACGCAACCTGAAGATGTCGCTTATGCTTATGAAGAATTGAGCAAAATTAGCAACCGTTTCACAATTGCCGCTTCTTTTGGTAACGTTCATGGTGTTTATAAACCGGGCAACGTTAAATTGACTCCAACTATCTTGGCAAATTCACAAAAATTTGTGTCTGAAAAATACGGTGTACCACTCAATACTTTGGATTTCGTTTTCCACGGTGGATCAGGTTCTACACCTGAAGAAATCAAAGAATCCATTAGCTACGGCGTTGTGAAAATGAACATTGATACTGATACCCAATGGGCGACTTGGGAAGGTATCATGAATTTTTACAAGAAAAATGAAGGCTATTTGCAAGGTCAAATCGGTAACCCAGATGGTGACGATAAACCTAACAAAAAATACTATGACCCACGCGTTTGGCAACGTGAAGGCGAAGTTGGCATGGTAAAACGTTTAGAACAAGCTTTCCAAGAATTAAACGCGGTTAATTCTTTATAACCCGTTGTTCTAGTAGCTAATAAAAAAGCCGATGTGTGAACATCGGTTTTTTTTTGTTTGCAGCAAAAGCTATTAACGTTTGCGAGAGTGCTCTAAGCAAACGGTTAATTCAAAAACTCAAAAAACCAATAATAAGGAATAACTATGAAACGTCGTGATTTTATTCGCTTAAGTGTAGCAAGTGCCGGTGCGAGCCTAATTGCCCCCGCCATAACACTGGCTAACAATAACCTAGCTGATGACGATAACAAACAATCGACATCAAGAGACATTTATTATACAAAAGAAGCACCTGGTCGCTGGGCGGGAAAAGTAGCCACACACTTACCCGTTATTGAATCCACAAAAGCGGAGGGTAAAACCACTGTAAAAGTTGTCACCCCTCACGAAATGAAAGGTTACGAGCATTACATTGTTAAGCATGTATTGTTGGATAAAAACTATAAATTTATAGATGAACACTTGTTTGATCCTACTAAAGATAATGCAGCGGTTTCAACATTTACGCTTACAAACTACAGTGGCACTGTATATGCGTTAAGTATGTGTAATAAGCACGATCTTTGGTTAAATAGCGCAACGGTATAGCCATTTATTCTTAACAGGGATGTTATTTTGAAACGTTTTGAACATCGCACTGAGCCGTTATTAGCAACGCAAGCTTTTATTCGCCGCGTTATTATTTCATTCTTATTCGGAATAGTGCTTATACTGTTATCACTCGCTGTTGGAATGACAGGCTATCATGTTTTTGAACATCTTGAGTGGATCGATTCCTTTGCAAATGCGTCAATGCTGCTTTCCGGTATGGGACCGCTTGAACAACCGCAAACCGAAGCAGGAAAGATATTTGCGGGAATTTATGCCCTCTATAGTGGGCTTGCTGTCATTCTCATCGCTGGAATTACTTTTGCTCCGATTGTCCATCGTTTCCTTCATAAATTTCATTTAGAAAATAAAGAAGGTGAATAAAAATGACACCTAATGAATACCGCCCTGTGGCTTTGTCTATCAGAATGACTTAAGGTTTACATTGAACCGCGTTGATACAACTTGAAAATATAAGTTATTGATAAATTTAGCCCATTTATCGCTGATAAATTTACTCGAAAAAATTTACCTACGCTTAATATTTTGATTTCTGCTAAAATCTTTTAAACGTTAAATCAAATCATTCTCATCATTTGTATGAAAAAACCCGATATGTCATCATTTACTGCTAGATTAAAAAAACACCGCATATTAATACTTGTCGTTGGATTACTTACGCTTTCAATATCACAACAAAAGTTCCTTATGCCACTCGTCTACGATGTCATTAAGTCAGATTTGTTTCTTATTGATAGTAAAGATCAAGGCAGTCAAGCACCTATCTCTACACCGCTGTCCAACATCGCTTTTATGCACTGCAATAATTATATTAAATCCAAAGCCGCTTCCGATGAATCGATTAGCTTTGCAGAAAAACCGCTTAAAGCATGGGATATTGGTAATTACCAATATGTGATTAATGCTGAAATCAACGTCACCAGCAATTCATTAACCACCACAAAAAAATATACTTGCCGTATTACTTATGATAATGGTGGCAATGAAGAAGACGCGCTTAACATTGATAACTGGTCGATTATCGGTGTGACCGATTTGTAGGCTTTCATCACTGCTTTATATCTTGTAATTCATTAAAATATAAGACGACCCGTGACCAATGGGAAGTTACATTTGGAGTATTATTTATGATTGAATTTATTGCCGTTGTCGTTCTTTTAATAGTGATATGGTTTTTTTTAAAAATACGAAAGAAAAAATCATCAAACGCAACACCCAAAAACCCACTCGAATCGGCAAAACCGATACAGCAAGAACCAAAGCCAGCCGATAAAATAGTTTCTGCTACTGAATCTGTTACACCACCCATCGCTTCAACGCTAGAAAACATCCCTACCCCTTCAGAGCCAGCACAGCAGTCGCACCAAGCCGTTGAATCTGAACAACAGCCGTTTTTAGCACAAGCTAGTAGCCATAAAGTTACAGTTTCATCAGAAACTAGTAATAAGAATTTACCGCAAGATTCAATGCTGAAACGGCATTATTTGACGCATTTACGCGCTATGATAATATCGCTTAGTCCGCCACGCCCTACCGACTCAGCCTTATCCCGTCATTACGATACACAAATAGCCGCCAAAATTGAGCAGTGTTTAAACGATGACTCGGCTATGGAACAACTTATTTTTCATTATGAGCATGACAAAAAAACACCGGCTCGCCCCGTTGTTAAAGAACCGCAACCAATAATTGCCTCTTCGCCTAAGCCCGAAACGTCTGATGAAACTGCCGTGTTAGTAGAGCAAATTAACGTTTCAAGCCTACCCGAAGATTCAATGCTAAGAAGACATTATCTAACGCATTTACACGCGCAAGCGGCGGCTAATTTACCACCACGCCCAACGGATTCCATGTTACGTCGTCATTACGACACCCTACTGGAAAACGCAGTAAAAGCTGATTGACCGCTTAACTATCTATTTATTTATTGGTAGTGACGCGTAGGGGCGACTTAATTCGCCCCGCCCCCCGATCCTCTTTAGTTTTATGCTTTTATTTGTAAATTTTCTAAAATAGCCAACGTGGGTGCAGACTGATTCATGGTATAAAAATGCAAGCCCGGCGCACCACCATCTAACAGGCGTTGACAAAGCCGACTAACCACATCCAGACCAAAGTCCTGTACCGCCACTTTATCATCACCAAAGCTTTCTAGGCGTTTACGCAGCCAGCGAGGAATATCCGCGCCACACATTTCTGAAAAACGAAACAGTTGAGAATATTGCGTAATAGGCATAATGCCTGGAACGATGGGAATATCTATACCATTTTTTTCGCAAAGATCGACAAAATAAAAATAAGCATCTGCATTATAAAAATATTGCGTAATTGCAGCGTTTGCCCCCGCCTCCACTTTACGTTTAAAGTTTTTAAAATCTTCCACACCACTTGTCGCTTGAGGATGGACTTCTGGATAGGCGGCAACATGAATATCAAAGTAATCATCCGTTTCTAGCCGTATAAATTCTACTAATTCATTGGCATAGCGAAATTCACCCGCCGACATCATGCCAGACGGTAAATCACCTCTTAGTGCGACAATTTTTGCGATACCGTGCTGCTGATAGCTTTTCAAAATGGCGCGAATATTATCTCTGGTTGAAGCTACGCACGACAAATGTGGGGCGGCGGCTATGCCTTGTGCTTGAATATCAACCACTGTATCAAATGTTTTATCGCGGGTTGAGCCACCTGCGCCAAACGTCACCGAAAAAAAGTCGGGATTGAGTGTCGCCAGTTTTTTGTGTACCGCTTGCAAACTTACCGCACCTTCTTCAGTTTTAGGTGGATAAAATTCAAAGCTAAATAATTGAGGATGTTGTGATTGCATTTTATAGGCTCGCTAATGAAAGTTTATTTAAACAACTAACAGTGTTTGACATTGCTTTCGTTTAATAACTTAACATTTTAGCCTTTTGTGTTGTTTTTGGGTTAATTTTTGAATAATCAATAAAGAGGCTAGTCGGCTCTTATTCATATTTTGCCCATCACCTGAAACTTTTTGCAACAGGTGACTTTTTAAAAATTTGTGGAGGAATAAGGTAAATTTAAGATTACGTTAAGACTAAATCGTCAAAATAAATGAAACAGCATTAAACAGAATACTTATGAACAATCAACTATTAAAAACCCTAACTATTAACGAAACTGATGTAATTGCATCAAGACGCGGTTTTCTGACGCGCATGGCTTATGGTTCTTTGTTAGCTATGAGTGGCTCTGGAATCGCAGAAGCAGCGGTGAAACACGTTATTCACGCACCGACTCATAACAAAAAAGCCGATGTAAAGCATACCAACTCCCTTGTTAAAAGCTCTTTACATGAAAGATCGGCTTTAAAAACTGCCAATACCCATCACAATCAGCATTCTGCACACAAAGAACTTTTTTTAAAAACTAGCAATTCGCGTGTTCACAACTCACTACATAAAGCCCATGATGGCGGTCATCGATTACATCACGATGTACGCGAACGTCTTGCGTTACAAGATAATGCACGTATTCACCATTCGCTACATAGAGACTTCCCTGCTAACCGCAACGATATGCCCGAATTTGCTATGCACCAAGACGACCTGAGTAGTCGTTTTAGTAGTGATACAGGCAATCGGTTTTCCTTACAGGGTACGGGTACAGCTAGCACCGTCAATACAACGCATAAAACGCTTGCCTTACAAAATACCACTACCGGTGATAGCCTGAATGTCACTTATTTTGAGCGCGGCAGGTATCTTCCCGATGCACTCCATGAAATTAATCATCTATACCGTGACCATTTAACGGATGAAATTCATCCCGTTGATACTGCATTACTGGATCAGTTGCATGATTTACAAGCAACCCTTGGTATTAAAAAACCTATTCATGTTATTTGCGGCTATCGTTCTCCGTTTACTAATGCACATTTGCGTAGAAACAGTCGTGGTGTTGCTAGAAATAGTTTACACATGGAAGGTCGAGCCATTGACATTCGCATCTCCGGCGTTGAAAGCAGAACGATTAGAGACGCTGCGCTTAGCATGGCACGCGGCGGTGTAGGTTATTATCCAGGTAGCAATTTTGTCCATTTAGATACTGGCGAATTTAGAACTTGGTAAGTTATCAATACTTATTGAACTTATTGATTTAAATTTCCGGAGGTGGGTTAAATCTGGAGTCAAAAAGCTTTAGCTTTTTGTGATTTGCCAATAGCTAAAGCTATTGGACTCCTATCTTCTGATAATCTGTTAAATAACAGATTTAACCCACCACCAAATTTCCGACTAATTTATCGGAAAAATCTGTAAAACCCCTTCCTTACTATCTATATAGACTTACCGCCGAGCTGGCGGGATGTTAAGTCTGTCGGGAGATGTGAGTCCTAGGGGTATAGGTATAGATCGTAAAGCTCCCCACTGTGGGAAAGCAAACCTTGTGCACCTCTAGGTAGTCTAGTTGAAGCAGAAACCCGTGAGAAGTGGCAACACAAGCTCACTTCTGAGTAACATCAGGAATCCCCTTGCTTTTATGTCAAACAGTTCTAACGTAGCACGTCACCCCACAGTATATTATTAATACTGGAGCTGAAGACTGCGAAGCGAATAATCCAGCATTCGAATGTATGCCATCCTTGATCTGTCCCCTCCTGCAATTTTAGTTTTTATCTTGGCATCAAATAGTGCGATTAAGGTACCGCCACGCATTTATTCAAAGAGCGTGTTTTGAGTTTCTGTTGGCAGTTAATCCAAGTTTAAAACCGACAAAATATTCCAATACTTCCCGCATACTGCGATGGGCTTCATCGGAAATAATCAGGTCAAAATCCGTGGGTATTTATCGTGAAGGGCTAGGTTCTACAAAGTGGTGACTACGATTGCCACTCGCACTTGTCCACCCTGTTTAGTTTTGATGCTATCGATACAGCTCAGGGTTTAAGCCGTGAGCTGTGTTGAATCACGCAAATTTTAAAAGACGCGATAAATCGCGCTTCTATTATCAGCGTCTGTTAGGGAGATAATGTTGTTTTTGCTTCTGTTGTAGCGACTGGTTCAATAGCGGGAATGACTTGCTTTGTGTTGATAGCAACGAGGGGTGGAATCACTTGCTTTGTATTGGTAGCAACAACAGGTTGAGCCTTTGTAGCTTCTATCTGCTCGGTACTTGGCTCATTGGTTGGCGGCACTTCTTCTTTAGGTGCAAATAACCCTTCATCAGATAAATCTTCCTGATTTTTAAGCGCGTTTAACAACTCTACATCGTGATGGTAAATGTCTGAATAAAACGCTAAATTATTATTCTCATCAAAAAAAGCGGTGTTATAAAGAAATAACACGGGGATGGTATTTTTCAATACTACCCGTCGATTTCTTCCGTTCATCGCTTTTTTTATGGAGCTAATATCCCAGTCACCTTCGTTTTTCAATACAAATTCAGCCAGTTCTTGAGGATGGGCAACACGCACACAACCATGACTTAAGTCTCTACGCGATCTGCCAAACAGGGATACCGAAGGGGTATCATGTAAATAAACATCGCTCTTGTTAGGAAAAATAAATTTCACTTTACCCAAGGCGTTACCCTTACCAGGTCGTTGTCTAATACGCAATGCGCTGTTGCCTGATGAAGAAACAAATTCCATATTTTGCCGTACTAAATAATCAGGATCTTCTGCTAATTTAGGCAGTATTTCATCTTTAGCAATTTTATAAGGCACATTCCAGTAAGGCTGAAAATCAACAAAGCGCATATGAAAAGCGGGAATGTTGACCATAATCACAGGACCTTCATTGATTTCTGGCAACCAGCGTAATCTTTCCATCGCCAATTCAATTTGTGTGATGTGTTCAACTTGGGCAGCAGGTGCATTGAAGGCGTTAGCGGTAGCTTTATTAATAATACCGGTGGCTTTCATACCATGACGCTGTTGGAATTTTTTAATGGCTTCAACCATGTTATCGGTATAAGTTGACGCAGTGTTATCGATTTTATCCGCTGGTAAGTCGCCAAAAGCTAATAAAAACTGTTGCAGTTCCGCACTCTGCGGCAAAGGATCGCCAGCACGAATGGATGATTTAACAATCAACTTAAGCGATGGTGCTTTTTCAGGTGCACGATAGCTTATTAAGGCTTGTTTCAATTTTTGATATTGCGGTAGTTTTGGTTCTACTAACGAGGGTAGTTGAGACAAGGTATTCTGCGCTAAACTGGTTTTAATCAGTGCGGGTAAATCAAGGGTTTTTTCGGTTCGTAATTGAATATTGAAATCTAATTTTTTCGGATTTATGCGACCATAATGCAAATCGTGCGTAAATCGCAGTAAAGATAAACTAATGGCTGTGTCGTAAAGTGCTAAGTCTTTACTTTGTATATCTAACGGTGGTTTTAAAGCAGTGAGCTTTTGTTGCAACAGGGGTATATCATAATCTGCTACATTTAAACCGTGATTAGGCGCGTCTTCTAGTAACTTGATGACTTCAGCAACATGTTTAGTCGCATTGCTGTCATTACTTAACCAGATCGGTTGATAGCCTGACGCTTGATAAAGCGCGTCAAGGTCTTCAGCACGATGCGTAAAGTCAGATCTTGTCAAATAAGGATGCTGTTTACTGGCAATCAAGTTCCCGATTTCATTAGCGGGTCTAGTCACAACCGTCTCAGTTGCTGGTGTTGTTGCAGCCGCAGGTATTGCTGTGTTGGTTGCTGGTGGTGTTACAGCTGCGGGTATCGCCGTGTTGGTTGTGGGTGTTATTGCAGCTACTGGTATCGCCGTTTTGGTTGCTGGTATAGCACTATTCTCAGTAGCTGCCTGTGTAGGTAGACTAATCAAGGCACAGGGCATAAGACACAAAGTGGAAATAATAAGATTTTTACGCGATGTACTACGCATTTTATCTGTTTCTAATAAAGTGTCTTTGGGTGGAAAAAATAATTTTGTCGTGTTAGAGATAAACACTTCAACTGCCAATATACTTGACTGCATACAACATACGCCTATTTATAAAATAATCAGTTTTTAAAATTGCCACTCGCCAAGTGACTTATTTATTATCATCAATCTGATTGTAATCGATATTACTCAAAATGCAGTACTTCGATTTTTTAGTTGAAAAGTATTATTTTACACCAACTTACAGAGAACACCGATGACAAAAACAACAAAAATATCCAGTGAAAGTCCTTTTCCTTCTGCTAAAGAGGATGCAGCCCTTGTTTTATACGATGATAGCAGCGCACAAACGCAATCATCGTCCTATCGTTTGGCTTATGATGACCTTGATTTCATCATGCGTGACGAGTTAAGACCCATTCGTTTACAATTAGAATTACTCAAACCTGAATTAGCCCAAGCCGATTTAGGCATTAAATCTACCATCGTTATTTTTGGTAGTGCGCGTATTCAAGGCAATGTTGAAGCAAAACAAGCTTTATTAGACGCTGAACAAGCATGGAATGAACATCCCGATGATATAGAATTAGCGCATAATATAGCGATTGCACGGCGGATATACACCAAAAGTCACTACTACGATGAGGCGCGTAAATTTGGCGCACTCATTACCTCAGAAGCCAAAAAACGTAAATACCCGTGGATAGTCGTCACAGGCGGTGGACAGGGCATTATGGAAGCGGCTAATCGAGGCGCGGCGGACATGGGTGGCAAAAGTATGGGATTAAATATCGTTCTACCACACGAACAAAAACCCAACCCTTATATCACCCCTGAATTGTGTTTTCAGTTTCACTATTTTGCGATTCGTAAAATGCACTTTTTAATGCGGGCGATTGCCTTAGTGGCATTTCCGGGTGGTTTCGGCACAATGGATGAGCTGTTTGAAGCGTTGACACTGATTCAGACTAAAAAAGTCAAACGTATTCCAGTGATTTTATTCGGGCAACTCTACTGGGAAAAAATCATCAATTTCGATGCGTTGGTCGAAGAAGGCGCGATTACCGCCTGTGATCGAGAACTGATTCAATATGCCGAAACGGCAGAACAAGCATGGCAGCTTATTTTAAAAGGCTACGGTGCAATCAATGGCAATCACTCTGACAGTAAGAAGGTAACATTATGACAACGCTCACTTTTTTAGGCGCGACAGGACAAGTCACCGGTTCTTGTTATTTACTGGAAACCAAGCATAAGCGCGTGCTATTAGACTGCGGTTTATTTCAAGGTTCTAAAGAAACCGAAAAACAAAACGCCACCGATTTCCCGTTTAATCCTGCCACTATTGATGCGGTTATTTTATCTCATGCCCATTTAGATCACTGCGGACGCTTGCCCAAGTTAGTTAAAGACGGCTTTAAAGGCGTGGTGTATTTAACCGAAGCCAGTTTTCCATTACTGGAATTACTGCTCAAAGATGCCGTACATCTGCAATTACGCGATATTGAATGGGAAAATAAACGCCGCGAACGGGCGGGTAAAAAATTACTAGAACCACTTTATGAACTCGATGATGTGGAAGCCTTATTAAAATTAAGACAGCCGATAGCCTACGGTAAAGAGACCAACATACTCAAAAACATCAGCGTTTCTTTTCATGAAGCAGGGCATATTTTAGGTTCATCTATCGTACGGCTACATATTACTGAACATAATGAAACCAAAACCTTGGTGTTTTCGGGTGATTTAGGCAATCCTCTGTCGCCTTTGTTGCGCGACCCCGCTATTTTGACCGAAGCCGATGTGTTATTACTGGAATCCACCTACGGCGACCGCGATCATAAACCGCTAGACAGCACCTTAGACGAACTCAGCGATGTTCTCCAAGAAGCCGCGCATAGCGGTGGTAATGTCATTATTCCCGCGTTTGCCGTCGGTCGAACGCAAGATTTAATTTACTGGTTAGGTAAACTACAACGTCAAGGCAAAGTGCCGCAACAGCAAATTTATTTGGATAGCCCGATGGCGATTTCTGCCAGTAATATTTACGCCGATAACACCGATTTATTTAATATTGATGATCCCGAATTTACCAAAGTCGCGCCGCAAGGTTGGCACGCGTGGTTACATGGTTTGATTTATTCCGAAACTGCCGAAGAATCAATGGCGGTCAATCGTATCGTCGGCGGCGTGATTATTATTGCCGGCAGTGGCATGTGTAATGGCGGGCGGATTCGCCATCATCTTAAATACAATCTATGGCGGCACAATGCCCATATTGTCATCACAGGTTTTCAAGCAGAAGGCACATTAGGGCGAACTATTGTCGAAGGTAAAAAGAAATATCTGAAAATTTTAGGGGCTGAAGTGGCTGTTTCCGCTAAAGTACATACCTTAGGTGCGTTAAGTGCGCACGCCGATCAAAGCCAATTATTGCAATGGGCGAGTCACTTTAAAACCAAGCCCCGCCTTTATCTGATACATGGTGAAAAGTCGGCAACCTTATCCTTACAAACGTGTTTTCAGCGCACAGGATGGAATGCCCATATTCCTAAAGTGGGCGAGACTATTACTTTGTAGCCTTAATGATGATTAATATTTTTGCGGATATTCCCGAATCACTGCCCGAAGAATTATTCACCAGTTTGCTTAAGCGCGATAGCGTACATATTGAGCGTATCGTCTCCAAAGGTCACAGCACGCCACCTGAGCAATGGTACGATCAAGCATGGGATGAATGGGTGATTGTGTTGGAAGGGCAAGCCGTCCTGCTTTATGAACAAAATTTGCAAAAACTGCCGATGACAGCAGGCGACACTATTCTCATTCCAGCGCATACTAAACACCGTGTGGAATGGACAGTACCCGATATAAATACTGTTTGGTTAGCCGTACACCTATACAAATAACATTATCAGGAGAGCGTCATGAAATTTAATCCCTGTATCGCTGGCAAATGCACCGACCAAGGCACACACTGTGAAGGCTGTGGTCGTAGCCACGAAGACATTGCTGAAACTAAAAAACTGGTTAAAGCCTTAGTAGATTTTGCCCAACGTAAAGGCTATGAAAATAGTGAAGAGTTTGCTAATTTTATCGGCAAAAGTTTACTAAACAAACTGCAACCGCCCGCATAAATGTTTAGCTTGTGCGACTGAGGACGGTGCATAGACCTCAGAGGTCTGATAACAATTGCTCCGTCTAACAAGGGAAGTCCCTATTTAACACCCGTGAACTCA
>NQJH01000218.1 GCA_002256685.1 Methylococcaceae bacterium NSP1-2
TGGTCGTAATTTCAATCGTAGACGTAAGTGTTGGCAGATCATTGTTTGCGATCATTGAATCTCCGGAATTATCATTTGGTTCAGCAGTGCTATTTGGCCAAACCATCATTAAAGTCGTTTCAGGTTTTGCACATACGAAACCCTCCGGAGCAGAACAACCTGTCTTTATTATCGCGCTGATTATTGTATTTGGTTTAGTCCCGTCGCTCGTGGTGCTAGCGTTACTAGTGAGTGTCAATCCAATACCTCAATGGGTTACAGTTAGCCCAAGCATGCATCTTCGCCTTAGGGATCGTCTTCTTCCTTTTTGGAGTGAATGGACATGCCCTATCGCTTCGGTATGGAGGCCGGCAATTAGACCGTCATACTGACTTACCGTCTTCAAAATAGGATCCCACCATGCAGCATACACATCAAAGCAGTAAACCGGACGATTCAGTTGAAGGCCGGATGATTGAAGTAAATGATTTTCCAATGAACTGATGCATGCCGCTTTTTTATGGTAACTTAAACTAATTCAAGCACACTTATTGACCGTACGGCAAAAGGTGAACAAACATGACAACAATTCAAGTAGGCTGCGACTTAACCTATTCGGTCACAAATCCCACGAGCTTCCTGTTTAACGTAGCGGTGGCACGAACCGGGCACCAGACCATTACCCAGGAGATTTTGCAGTTAAACCCCAATATTCAATACGAAGCCAGCACAATGGGCACAGAGGATATTCAGGTCTACCGTCTAACTGTCGAACCCTGCGACCTGCAACTTCAATACCGTGCGACTATAGATTTACGTCCTGAAATATATGATACTTCGCGGATTATCGAGACCGGGTACTCTCAATTGCCAAACGAAGTATTGCCTTACCTTAACCCCAGCCGTTATTGCGAGTCTGATCGTTTGACTCATTTTGCCTTGCGGATGTTTGGCAATGTCGAGCCTGGATTTTCCAGGGTTACCGCGATTTGCGACTGGATAAACAGCAATCTCGACTATCAAGCAGGCAGTACTGGCGAAAGTACCAGCGCCTGCGACGTATTGATACAGCGCGTCGGTGTATGCCGGGATTATGCGCATCTCGCCATCGCCCTGTGCCGGGCCTTATGCATTCCCGCACGATATATTTCAGGATACGCTGTGGCTTTGCAGCCACCCGATTTTCATGGGTTTTTTGAAGCCTATCTGGGGGCTCGCTGGTATTTGTTTGATGCTACAAGAATGGCGCCGGTTGAAGGATTTGTACGTATTGGCACTGGTCGCGATGCTGCCGATGCATCATTCGCGACTATCATCGGGGAGGCGGCGCTTACCTATATGGCGGTCTGGGCTGAACAAACAGCACCAAACCAAATATTCAATCAATCTGTGCTACAGTCGGCGGTGTCGACAACTAATTAAGTTTTATGGGCTTAAGCTTATGGTTAATCACTGATGCCAATTAAGGCAGATGAATTGGAGTAGCCTTCATTAGCTCCCGCATGATGACACTGATCGTGCTGCCAGCTTCCAAATAAACATCTTTCCTGGGTAAGGTCTTCAAGCGCGTCGTATGCGACCGATGTCTTTCGATGCTTAGCGTATCCCGGCCCCCGACTTTAACTTCGCTACAATGAATGTAGCCTAGCCTGCTATCTACTCTATTAAAATCAATCGAGTCTGACCCTGAACAACTGAGCATCTTGATTCCATTTGGGAGAAAAACTATGCCATCAACAAATAAAACGACTTATGCAGCGGTCCCTTTTCTTATCTTTGGGATTATTTTGATAGCAGCATTTTTCTTAAAGTACTTTGAACCGAAGCTTCCTGAGGTCCTCCAGAATTGGGCCGAGCACTTGTCAATTGCGTTGATCGTTGCCGTGGTCATCGGCTTAACTTATGAGTATACATCACATTTATTTCGCGAAGAGATTCTGAAAAATTTGCTACATGAGAGCCAGGAGCAGGTCTACCAAGCTCTGAGAGCCTATAGCGTACTCACACCTGATGAAGTTTTTCATTTATTAAAGGAGATTGCCAGCCAGATCAATCAGACTCCTACGCTGTTTCATCCTGCACGACCGAAAAGTAACGAATATACGTTTACCGAAAGCATGGATTTTTTCGATACGCTTGTCAAAATGCGGCCTAAAGAAATCGTCAAAATACTCAGTACCTGGATCGAACCTAAAAGCCATAAGAACCTGAAATACCTAGCCAGTGATTTTATCGGGAAATATCAACTCACGGAAATCGCCGATGAACTTCGCCGCCAGGCAGAACCGATTTTACACTTGGGTAATCTTTCAGAAGACGATAGAGGATGGGTATTAAATTATATCTGGGCATATTCATGTTGCGAAAAACCCATGTACAAAATTCTTGGCGATGTTATGCGCACCACCTCAGATCATGAAATCGAAAAATGGATTCTTTTCCTCCCCGTGCAAATGCCGTCAATTGAGCTTGCCCCTATGATTAACGATTATCTGGAGCGGGATGCGCCAATTGCTGATGATAATTTGTTGCTTGTAATTCAGGCTGTTGCTGCTATGCATCGCGCACAAACGGTTGACGGTGTGGCATTGCTAAAGAAATTTCCGAACCGCTTTGGACCTCATCACCAGGATGATGTAGAGCGTATTTGGAGGAATTACGCGCTAGTCCCTGAGGAGCTGAAAGGAATTTTTTTGCAAACTTGATTTCATCTGTGTTACGAAATTCCTTATCATGCAAGCTTCATAAAGGATGTGCCCTTTTAGGGGTAAATATTCTGAAATACTTCCCTATGTACGCTAACGAACAGTATTAGCCAGGCAATTCCTGTATTCTTTTAATCTTTCATTAGCAAAATAAAGGGCATTATCATGAAATATTCGAAAATATTGGTCGTACTATTGGCAACTTTCGCGATAAGCGCATGTACGTTTCCTGCGGGTCCTCCCGGACAGCAAGGCGCAACTGGATACACCGGCGCTGCCGGAGGCACAGGTGCAACCGGAGCAACCGGAAATACAGGCGCAACTGGAGAAACCGGGGCGGCAGGAGGCGCAGGCGCAATTGGAGGCACTGGCGCAACTGGAGACACAGGGGCGACTGGAGGCACCGGCGCTACCGGCAACACAGGTGCAAAAGGAAACACGGGCGCAAAAGGAAAGACGAGTGGCGGCACTGTCATTGTCGTACCTGCTCCCTAAGACTACCAAGGGCGAGCCGTGGCTTTGTATTATCGGGCTCGCTGAATTCTTACTCGACTTCTGAATAATAAAAGCTGGATAAGGTGCGCACCGCGCACCTTAAATAGTTGACGAACTCATCAAAAAGTGAATTTGTTAAGGGAAGACCGGTGGGACGAATCATTGGCAATCCAGAAGGAAAAGATAAGTCATACTGCATCTTTGCAGGTTGCTCAAGAAATGGAGCGAAAGCTAGGCCCGAGAGCAGCGCGACCAATAGAATGGTGGTGAATCGCAATAGTATCAGCGGTTTGGGGGTATGTCTCCCGGCAAGAAGTGGGAGGGATTGAAGTGTTAAGTCACGGCTTCACGCAGAGTAACAAATTCTTCGGCAGCAGTCGGGTGTATGCCGATAGTTGAGTCAAAGACTGCCTTGGTCGCACCGGAGCGTATGGCAACAGCCATACCCTGGATAATTTCAGGGGCGTCAGACCCTGCCATGTGCATGCCGACAACCCGGTCAGTGCTGCGAACCACGATCATCTTCATCAGGGCTTTTTCATCCGACTCGGAAAGGGCGTTTTTCATTGGTGTGAAACTGGTTTTGTAAATATCGATGTCCGGGTATTTTTCACGCGCCTGTGCTTCGGTTAGACCTACCATACCAATAGGGGGCTGGCTAAAAACGGCAGTGGGAATAGTGTCATAATCTACCGGTCTCGGTTGATTGACATACAACTTATTCACCAGAGCCATACCTTCTGCTATGGCTACCGGCGTCAGGCAGACCCGATTAGTCACATCACCCAGGGCATAGATTGACGGTACA
>NQJH01000219.1 GCA_002256685.1 Methylococcaceae bacterium NSP1-2
GGAATACAGGGATTAAACACTAATTGATCGCCTTGAACGTGTAAACCTAAGATTGATTCAACACCAGCACGGTAAAACCAGCCTGCCGCGCCTGTGTACCACGTCCAGCCACCACGTCGGGCGTGCGGATGTTCAGAATAAATATCCGCTGCTAACACATAAGGCTCAACTTTATACGCGTAAACACCTGTACGCGTTGCGGTGCGTTTAATTGGATTGAGTATATGTAGCAATTCCGCTGCTTGGTCACCTTCACCCAGTAGGGCATAAGCAATAACTGACCAGATTGCCGCGTGGGTATATTGACCGCCATTTTCGCGTACACCGCGAGGGTAGCTTTTGATATAACCCGGATCACGTTGTTCGGCTTTGTCAAAAGGTGGCGTGAACAACAATATCAAATCGTCACCGTAGCGAACCAGATATTCACGCATTGAATTCATCGCGCGTTGTGCGCGTTCACTGTCAGCCGCACCAGAAATAACGCCCCAACTTTGCGCAATGGAATCGATACGGCACTCCGCATTGGTAGCAGAACCTAAGGGGCTACCGTCATCAAAATAGGCGCGTCGATACCACGCGCCATCCCACGCTTCTGCTTCTACTGCTATTTTGAGTTGGGCGGCGTGTTCGCGCCAGTTCATAGCGCGTTGTTTGTCTCCTCGCGCGTCTGCAACTGTTGCAAATTCGGTGAGCGTGGTAATTAGAAACCACGCCAGCCAAACGCTTTCGCCTTTACCTTGATAGCCGACTCGATTCATGCCGTCATTCCAGTCTCCGCTACCGATAAGCGGTAAACCATGCACCCCAGTTTTCAGGCTGATGTCTAGTGCGCGGGCGCAGTGTTCAAAAAGACTGACGTGTTGTAATGACTGAGTGGGTTGGAAATAGACATCATCTTGTTCGGGTGCTAGCTCTAGCCCTTCCAGAAACGCCACTTTTTCTTCAAGTACATTAGTATCACCACTTACTTTCACATAGTGAGCGACAGTGTAGGGTAGCCAGATACGGTCATCTGAAAAATGGGTACGCACACCCCGACCAGACGGTGGATGCCACCAATGTTGTACATCACCTTCTGCGAACTGACGCGCCGCCGCACGCAGTAGATGAGCGCGAGTTAAATCAGGTCGGGCAACGGCTAACGCCATGCCATCTTGTAGTTGGTCACGAAAACCAAACGCGCCACCGACTTGATAAAAACCCGCTCTCGCCCATAAACGGCAACTCAGTGTTTGATACAGCAGCCAGCGATTCAATAAAATATCTAGCTCTCTATCGGGCGTTTTGACTTGAACTTTAGTGAGTATTTTGTCCCACGACTCGGTTACTTTGGCAAAAGTTGCGGCTACTTCGGTTGCTCGATAACGCTGCACTAGCTCTCTAGCGTGGTCGCGGTCTTTGCCTTGTCCCAGTAGAAATACACAATCTGTGGTCTCGTTGGGTGCAAGTTTAATGATGGTTTGCAACGCGGCGCATGGGTCTAAACCTGCACCTACGCGGTTTCTCAATGATCTAACACCAAGCAATCCCGCAGGGGCATCTAAGCTACCGTTGCGACCAATAAATTCAGCTCTGTTGCCAGTCCAGCTAGTTTGTTGCCCTAACAAATCAACAAACGCGATACGCTGACCAAATTCCACATCCCACGGATTGTAAGCAAACAATGCGCCCGTGATAGGGTCTAGCTCAGTGACAATATGCGAGGCGGTTACACTACGCGAAGCCCCCAACACCCATTCCACATAAGCGGCAACGGTAAGGTGTCGCGTGCGTTTAGAGACATTAGTCAGTGTCAATGAGGAAATTTTGATAGGATCATCTGGACTGACAAATTGCAATAAATCGCTATGAATGCCATGAGAACTGTGTTCGAAACGGCTATAGCCTTGGCCGTGACGTATCACATAACTGGCATTGGCAACCCGGATTGGTAACGCGGTCGGGGTCCACAACTCATTGGTTTCGAAGGGTATGAATAGAAGTTTTAACGTACTGTTTCTGGCCGCTACCTAACTCTGACACTAAAAATCCGAATTCCGCATTGGCGATAACATTAATCCACGGCGCGGGTGTCCATTGACCGTTATCCAACACGATGACATATTCACGTCCATCATTGGCAAAGCCACCGAGTCCATTGAAATATTCCAGTACAGGTATTGACAAGGCTGGCGCGTTCTCGTCAGGGGAGGGCAATGCTTTAGGCATAACAAAAGCCGCCGCAGGTCGCGAGTGCCTTAACAACTGCTCAGACAAGGTTCCACGCGTACTGACGAGTATGGCGCGGGCAACTGTGTGTAGCAATCGCCGTTCTTCCTCTGACAGCCTATTGGCTTGCATAATAAAAATCGCGCCCTGATTTTCCTGCTCAGAATGCGTAGACAGTAGCTGATTTTCGCGCACTATGTTTTCCAGTAGTGCCTGTAAATCTTGAGAATAAGACACTTCTTTTTCGTTCAGAATAATCAAATCAACCGCAAAACCTTTCATGCGCCAGTATTCATGAGCGCGTAATAGCTGATCGACGAGACTGCGGTCTTCAGGCTCATTAACGCGTAATAACAAAATCGGTCTATCGCCTGAAATACCGTGTTTCCACAGTCCGCTGAGGTTCAGCGTATTCATAAGCATTAATTTACTGGATGAACGTAGCGACGAATCGGTATAAAGCAAACGGTTAGCCAGACTTTGAAATAGCTGGGCTTCGTCTGGTTTAGTGCGCAAATGATGCAACATGACGTGAGCGTGCGTCCACGCCATCGCAGACACGCGCTCGAATGCGGCTACATTGTGATATTTATCAGCTGCTTCTTCAACGGCTTGCCGTGAACTCGCTACCAGCGTTGTAAATGTTAAATGTTCAGTCGCGCCTGCGGCAATGTGTATGCGTGTGCGTAGACTGAAGATTGGATCAAGAACCGCACCGACTGTGTTACTGAGTGGGCGACCATCCATCACCGCGATGGGTTCGCGTAGGGTTTGTCCACGTCCGATAAAACGGGCGCGATCCGTTTCATATTGAATGCCGTTGCCTCCATGAAAATTGTCGCCGCTCTGCAATCAGTGCGCGAAACGAATGCAAATATTCAGTTTCAATGAACAGATTGGAAAAAGCAGGATGTGCAATGTCGGCGACAAGTGGAGCGAGTACGATTTCGGTGTATGAGGTAATCTCAATTTCCCTATCGTCCACGCCATTATTAGTTAAGCTCAGACGGCGAATTTCTGCATCGTCCTCAGGTGAAATCACAATCTCTAAGGTGGTGACCATGCTACCGTCAATACGCGTAATACGAACACGGTCTTCAGCAAACATGACCTCGTAGTGGTCAGGCGTTGTGACTGTCGGTTGGTAGCCCGCAGACCACAACTGCCCACTGACCACGTCGTGCAAATAAATATAACTGCCCCACACATCGCGAGTTGCGTCTTCACGCCAGCGCGTAACGGCTACTTTTTGCCAACTACTGTAGCCTGATCCTGCCGCTGTTATCATCACGGCGTAACGACCATTGGATAAAAGTTGCGTAGAAGGTACGACAGAGGTGGGCGACGGTACGCGGCGTATCGGTGGTTGTACGGATTCATTGCCTTCAGAACTCACTTGCAGGGTAGGCAGGATGTCACTGGTTTCCGCGCCGCTAGGAATGCGTTCTTGTAGCAATAAATCAGCGGCTTGAATCAACGGTGCAGAATGAAAACGATGACGCATTGCTCCGTCATGTAGCACATTGGCAAACGCGACCAACGACATACCTTGATGATGTGCCATATAGCAACGCACAATAGCAAATTGGTGACCTTCGGCTAGCCGAATCGGTGTAAAATCGAGTGCTTCATAAAAGCCGTAACGCCCCATCGCACCTATATTTTCCAGATGTGCGAAATTTTCTACCGCCGCATGAGGTAAATACATAGCCGCTAAGGCAGTCGCATAAGGCGCGATGACTAGCTCTTCACCCAAGCCGCGCTTCATGCCTAAACCAGGTATGCCAAATGCTGAATATTGATAAGTAAAGTGAAAGTCGCGGACATTGAAGGCGGATTCTGAAATACCCCACGGCACGCCGCGTTCTTTGCCATAGTCTATTTGTCGCTTGACGACTAAGCGGCAGGTTTGATCGAGTACGCTATAACGGGGGGTAAACGTGACTAGCGACGGCATCAAGTATTCAAACATTGATCCCGACCACGATAACAATACCGTACCCTTTGCGGCGCGGGTAACACGTCGCCCAAGGTGAAACCAGTGTGTAAAGGGTACATCACGTTTAGCGATTGCGATTAAACTGGTCAAACGCGCCTCAGAGGCGAGTAAATCATAATAGCTAGTATCCAGTGCGCCTTCCGTCACGCGGTAGCCAATCGAGAACAAATGGCATTCGTTATCATAAAGAAAGCCAAAATCCATGTCGTGGAATAATGTCTCTAACTGTAGCACCATGTTTTCCAAGCGTGTTGTCAGGGCTTCGGCTTGGTCTCCTGCATGGCGTAGCTTAATGGCCTGTGCTTTAAGATCAACAGGCATGAGGGAAAGCTCATGAACCGCTTGCAGTTCTGCCAAATGATTTGTGTAGCCATCGGCTAAGTCATTTAATTTAGTCGCTAGGGTTAGCTGTTGTTTATGAAAAGTTCCTGAATCATGCTGACCTGCAAAAAGTATCCAAGGCAGCAAATTATTGACATCGCGGGCGTGAGAACGAATGTCATCGCGTAGCAATGTTGCCCACGTCAGCACTTCGTTGTCATTCACATCGTCACGTTCAGTCGCGTACGCGTGTGCTAAATCATAAAGTGTTTCGGCATTCAGTATCAATTGTTGCCACAGTAACCCCCATTGGTCAGAATCAGACGGCTTACTTTGTAATAACTCACCCAGTACCACGGCTTTTTGGTGTAATTCTTTTCGCGTCACCGCCAGTGTACGGCGATTATCAGTGATGTCATCCAGCGCGGCAATAAACAGTGAATGCGTATCCACAAGACCTGTCAACGCTGTGGACAGTGCGAGTGGTTGCTGTAGCATTTCTCTACACGCTTGTGCCAGCGTCAGTAAATGCCCTGCTAAATTGCCGCTGTCCACCGTTGAAATATAGCGCGGCTCTAGCGGGTGCAAGTCTTGCGTATCGTACCAGTTATAAAAATGACCATGATGTGGCCGTGGTAACGCCATCATCGTTGCTAGTGTATCTTCCAGTCGGTCAACGGTATCGATTAGCCCTAACCAGCCGAAATCCCTAGCAGCGACCACGGATAATAAATACAGACCAAAATTAGTCGGTGAACTGCGATGCGCAATCACCGCGTGTGGCTCTTCTTGAAAGTTATCGGGGGGTAGATAATTTTCCTGTGCGGTCACAAAGGTGGTGAAAAATCGCCAGATACGTCTACCGATTAAGCGTAGTTGTACACTGTCTTCGGACTGTAGCGATTCAGCTTCATCGAATTTAGGCGGTAGACTCAAGGCTCTTGCTGCGATAGGTGCAAGCCACCATAACAGCAGAAATGGCGCAGCAACGGTAATGCCACTAGGATTAAACAACAGCACCACTGCACCCGCACCGATAACAATCGTAGACGAGTTGAACAGCGGGCGAATAAGATTCTTTAGCGAATGACCTGCGGCAGTTTTTGCTTGCAACGCCGTGACCCACTTTAGCAATTTGCGCCGCGTAATGAACAAGCGCACTAAGGTTCTGATGATAGCATCTACCATTTGCCAAGTGTGTTGTGCGAGTAGTATCAACGCGACTAGACTGTTACTCATTGCCCATAACACGTTCTCACTCGCGGTTTGTAAGCAGCTGATTAGCGAGATGCCACGACGGGGCAGTTTAAGTTCATTGATAATTGCCATGATGGCAGGAAAAGCCAATGCTGCCAGTACGAAGCCAATCAGCATAAACTGCGGGGCATTCGGAATAGACCAACTGACGACTAAGGCAAAAAATGCCCCTGGAGCCGAAAGCGACCGTCGCAAATTGTCTAGCATTTTCCAACGCCCGATGGTGGGCATACCTTTACCCAGCCGACCAAATATCCACGGTAATAACTGCCAATCACCTCTCACCCAACGATGTTCGCGTGAAGCGGCAACTTCAGTATGAGACGGATATTCTTCAAAAAACTCAATATCACTGATAAATGCGCACCGTGCATACACACTCTCGAACAAGTCATGACTGAGTTGGGTATTTTCTGGCACACGCCCTGCAAGCGCGGCTTCAAAGGTATCAACGTGATACAAACCTTTGCCGCTATAAGTGCCGAGTGCAAATAAATCTTGATAAAGTTCAGAGACCTCACTGGAATACGCATCCGTACCCGCCGCACCCGCAAAAATCTGGTGAAACATCGAGCGTTCCTGCCGTTGTGGTAGTGTTGGCGTTACGCGGGGCTGGAGTATGCCGTAACCATGTACAACACACTGGGTAAGCGGATCAAATACGGGGCGATTGAGCGGATGGGCAGCAACACCAACTAATTGTGTAACCACGCCCATCGGTAGCTTGGTATCCGCATCGAGAGAAATCACATAACAGATACCTGATGGTGCAGTCGCTGGCTTGCCATCAATCGGCAAAAAAGAAGTATTGGTTGCACCACGCAACAAACGGTTAAACTCGTGCAGTTTGCCGCGCTTACGTTCCCAGCCCATCCACTTTTCTTCGCTCGCATTCCACAAGCGTTTACGGTGAAACACAAAAAAGCGTTGTTCTTGATACTTGTCGTTGAGTGCGTTGATTGCAGCGACAGCAACGCTCAGCAACCTTTCATCGTTGGGCATGGTTTCTTGCTCTGCATCCGTCCAATCGGACAACAAGGCAAAGTACACCTGAGCATCTAAATTAGCCAAATAGCGAATTTCCATCTGCGCTATCTGTGCTTTTACTTCGTCCTCGTTGACGAACATAGTCGGCACCGCAACAAACGTACTTAACGCTTCTGGTATACCCTCTCTCAGTTCCAGCCGTGGTAAATGACGCGG
>NQJH01000220.1 GCA_002256685.1 Methylococcaceae bacterium NSP1-2
GATTACGGCTTAGTCGGTAAAACTGGCACGACCAATGATGCGAAAGACAGTTGGTTTGCAGGTTACACCGGCGATTATTTATCGGTGGTTTGGCTGGGTCGAGATGACAATAAACCCATCGGCTTAACGGGCGGCGAGGGAGCTTTACAAGTATGGATTTCGCTGATGAAGCAAATCTCAACACAGCCTGTGACGTTACTGCCACCTGATAATATTAAAATGGTTAGTGTTAATCCCTATAGCGGTTTATTAGCCAATAAAGCCTGTGGTGCTGGCAAGGAATACCCTTACATTGAAGGTTCGGAGCCAACCGTTCGTTCATCATGCGAACCTCCTGCCGAAGAAGACACCGAAGAGGAAACTTTCGCAATTCCTGTGCCTAATTTATTTCCAGAATAACCTTAACATTGAGTATCTTATGAATAAAAACACCTTTTTTACCGCCGTGTTATTGATCTTCTTATCGTTGACTAACATCGCATTCGCAGAAGAGACACCCGTTACCCAATTAAAAAATTTTTTAGCGGCATCCAAATCATTTTCCGCTGAATTTAAGCAAGTGCTTATCAATGAACAAGGCAATCCCGTGCAGACCAGTTATGGCATGTTTTATTTGCAACGGCCGGGTAAGTTTCGCTGGAATTATGCCAAACCTTTTCAACAAGAAATTATCGCTACTAACGGTAAAGTTTCATTTTATGATGTTGATTTAGAACAGGTAACGATTAAAAAACTGGATGCGTCAGTGGGTTCAACCCCTGCCCTGTTATTAAGTGGTCAAGTGTCATTAGAAGATAACTTTACGATGGAAGAACAAGGCACCGAAGGCGACATGCAGTGGATTAAATTATTGCCTAAAAAACAGGAAGGCAGTTTTAAATATGTCACCATCGGCTTAGAAAAAGGCACACTGGCGGGTATGGAGTTAATGGATAATTTTGGGCAATTAACACGGATTTATTTTTCTAAGATTTTGCTCAATCCACCGTTAAAATCCACGTTATTTGACTTTACCCCGCCTAAAGGCGTGGATGTTTTCTCTGAAGATTAATCGCTTTCATCATGCTTAAACCCTTGGCTGATAGAATGCGCCCGCGTGTGCTGAATGACTATGTTGGGCAAGCGCACATTCTAAAACGTGGCAAGCCGCTTTATGAAGCGATAAGCTCAGGGCGATTGCACTCGATGATTTTTTGGGGTCCACCGGGTACAGGGAAAACTACGCTGGCGCGGCTGATTGCTCAACACGCCGATGCCCAATTTTTGCCGCTGTCGGCGGTGTTATCAGGCGTTAAAGACATCCGCGCCGCTGTTGAGCAAGCTAAAAGTATTCAGCAAGCTCAAGGCAAAGCCACGGTATTATTTGTTGATGAAGTCCATCGATTTAATAAAGCCCAACAAGATGCGTTTTTGCCTCATGTTGAAGATGGCACGGTGTATTTTGTTGGCGCGACCACTGAAAATCCATCGTTTGCCTTGAATAATGCGTTATTGTCACGCGCCAGAGTGTATGTATTAAACGCATTAAGCACCGATGATTTATTGCAGGTACTCAATAATGCCTTAAGCGATCAAACTCATGGCTTAGGTGATTTAGCCATCGAGATAGCGGAGGACATTAAACAACAATTTGCGCTAGCGGCGGATGGTGATGCTAGAAAGTTGTTGAATTTATTGGATATTGCGGTTGAACTTGCCGCCGCTCATGATAGCTCCGTTATTGATGCGACTATCAGCAAAGAAGTTTTATTCGGCAGTGTCAGGCGTTTTGATAATCACGGCGAAGAATTTCATAATCAAATTTCAGCACTGCATAAAGCGGTACGCGGCAGTTCGCCCGATGCGTCATTGTATTGGTTATGCCGCATGATAGACGGTGGCTGTGATTTGTCTTATCTCGCCCGCCGCATTGTTAGAATGGCATCGGAAGATATTGGTAATGCTGACCCAAGAGCGTTACAACTGGCTATTAATGCGTGGCAAACACAAGAACGTTTAGGTAGTCCAGAAGGTGAATTAGCGTTAGCGCAAGCCGTGATTTATTTAGCCTGTGCGCCGAAAAGCAACGCGGTTTACAAAGCTTATAATGCGGCTATGAGTCATGTTAAACAAACGGGTAGCCTCGCCGTGCCGGTGCATTTACGCAATGCACCGACTGCGTTAATGAAATCGCTAAATTATGGCAAAACCTACCGCTATCCACACGATGAACCAGAAGCCTACGCCGCTGGTGAAAATTATTTTCCCGATGAACTTATTGGTACGCAATACTACCAGCCAGTAGATCGAGGTCTGGAAATTAAAATCAAAGAAAAATTAAAACACTTAAAAACGTTAGGATAATTGTTTTTACCTAAGTGTTAAGTCAGGTGAGTTTTATTTGCTCATTGTATAATCCAAACCACTGTTTTTTACTATAGATAAGGACTGATAAAGTATGACTACTGAAAAACAAACCATTCGCCAACGTGGCATTTATTTACTCCCTAATTTATTTACCACAGGTGCATTATTTGCTGGTTTCTATGCCATTACTTCAGCTATCGGTGGACGTTACGAAACGGCGGTCATCTCGATTTTTGTAGCGATGATTTTAGACGGCTTAGATGGCAGAGTCGCCCGTCTCACCAATACCCAAAGTGAATTTGGTGCGCAATATGATAGCTTGTCCGATATGCTTTCTTTTGGTGTTGCGCCTGCAATAGTCATGTATCTGTTTGCCTTTGTCAGCTTAGGCAAAGTCGGACTCTTCGCCGCGTTTGTACATACCGCAGGCGGTGCATTACGTTTAGCGCGTTTTAATACCCAGCTGCATACTGCCGATAAGCGTTATTTTCAAGGCTTACCCAGTCCAGCAGCGGCGGCTATTCCAGCGGGATTTATCTGGATATGTATCGAATATAATTATGATATGGCAATCTTCAAATATATCGCCTTACTGCTCATTATCAGCACAGGCTTGTTAATGGTCAGTAACTTTCGTTATTCCAGTTTCAAAGAAATCGACTTAAAAGGCAAAGTGCCATTTTTTGTTGCTATCGCGGTGATGCTAGGCATTTCTTTTGTGATGGCACAACCGCAAACCATGTTGTTTCTGTTATTTTTGGGTTATGCGATTTCAGGGCCTGTGGTTACTTTAATTATGCGTAGACGCAAATGGCAAGGACGTAAAGGCTAAAATCTGCTTGAGAGTGCCTATTCATTCGGGTATAGTCACCCCATGAACTATTCAAATCAATCCTGCCCATCAAACACAAGCAACTGGCTTTTATTCGCCGTCGCGGGCTTGTGTGCAGGATTAAACCTCTCTTTAAGATTCCTCCTGCCCTAGCGGGCATAATTCTTTATATCCATCCGTTTTACACCCCCTTTTTTTGTGTTTATCAACTTTAAGCGTTGATAACTCTCCATGAATGGAGTTTTTATGAAAGACCAATTAATAATATTTGATACTACTTTGCGTGATGGTGAGCAAAGTCCGGGCGCGTCCATGACCCGTGATGAAAAAGTCAGAATTGCTAGAGCCTTAGAACGCCTAAAAGTGAATATCATCGAAGCGGGTTTTCCTGCTGCCAGTGTCGGTGATTTTGAAGCTGTACAAGCGGTTGCCAATGTCATCAAAGACAGCACGGTGTGCGGTTTAGCGAGAGCCTTAGATAAAGACATCGACCGTGCGGGTGAAGCACTAAAAGGCGCGGCACAATCGCGTATTCATACTTTTATTGCTACCTCGCCTATTCACATGCAGATGAAACTGCACATGACCCCTGAGCAAGTTATCGAACACGCGGTGAGAGCAGTGAAACGCGCACGGCAATACACCGATGATGTCGAATTTTCGCCAGAAGATGCAGGACGTTCTGAAGAAGACTTTTTGTGTCGTATTTTAGAAGCGGTCATTGATGCAGGCGCAACCACGTTGAACATTCCTGACACGGTAGGCTATAGTATTCCGCAACAATTTGGCGCGACCATTGCCAATTT
>NQJH01000033.1 GCA_002256685.1 Methylococcaceae bacterium NSP1-2
ATCAAAACGCCTTGCGTAATGGTTCTAAATCACCTTTATTACAATTAAAAATTGATGATTTGACCGCACCTGAGCGGGTGGAAGCGAAAAAATAATGCGCAAAATTACCCTGTTACTACTACTTTGTTTAGCATTGGTGGGCTGTGCCGCAGTCGATACCGCCAAAGAATCGATGTCTGGTATTTTCGACTATTTTAGTGGTGGTGAAGATAATGCCGAACCGCCTACGCCATTGGTCGAATCTACTCCAGAACTTGATGCTCAAGTACTTTGGAAAGAAAGTATCGGTGTCGGTGCTGACCAACAGTCCTTGAAATTAACGCCAGCGATTGGCGCAGGAAAGGTTATCGCTGCTGATAGAGAAGGCGTAGTACAGGCAAGAGATGCAAAAACAGGTAACTTGCTTTGGGAAGTGGGAACGGAAATTCCTTTTTCAGCCGGACCTAGTTTAGCCGCTGGTCGAATTATTTTGGGTTCTAGCAAAGCCAAAGTAATTGCGCTCAATAGTGAAAACGGCGAACAGCTTTGGGAAAATACTGTATCGAGCGAAGTGCTAGCTGTTCCCGTCATTACAAGAGGCATCGTCATTGTGCGTACGACAGCAGGTGAAGTCGTCGCACTTGACGAAAAAACCGGTAGACGCTTATGGACTTACGAACACAGCGTCCCTGCGTTAAGTATACGCGGCACAGGGATGCCGCTGGTGGTTGGGGATAATGTCATTGTTGGTTATGACAATGGCAAATTAGTTGCACTCAAACTAAGCAACGGTAAATACGTCTGGGAAGCCACGATTGCCATGCCTAAAGGGCGTTCTGAAATTGAACGGCTCGTTGATTTAGATGTTGATCCCATCGAAACCGGTGGCACCATTTATGTTGCCAGTTATAACGGCGGTGTCAGTGCTGTTTCTGCCTCGGATGGCGAAGTATTATGGCGCAACGAAAAAATTTCCTCTCATACAGGCTTAAGTTATGACTCACGTCATTTATATTTATCTGATTCCTTAGGTCAAGTGTTACAAATAGAACAAAGCCGTGGTGCGGGTCTATGGAAACAAAAAGAACTCAATCACCGCAAATTAACCGCCCCTACGCTTTACCAAAATTATTTAGTCGTCGGTGATTATGAAGGCTACGTCCATTGGCTAAGCACCAGTGATGGCAGACAGCTGGGACGTGTACAAATTACCGATAGTGCCATCGATGTCAAACCCATTGTTGTTGATGGGATTGTTTATGTTTATGCAAAAGACGGCACACTTGCCGCTTTAACCGCTCATTAAATTTATGTTACCTGTTATAGCCCTCGTCGGGCGACCTAATGTTGGCAAATCTACGTTGTTCAACTACTTAACCAAAAGCCGCGAAGCTCTCGTTGCTGATTTTGCGGGTCTTACCCGTGACCGTCAATATGGACGCATTAAACATGGCAATCGTTCCTGCTTAGTCGTTGACACAGGCGGTATCGCCGATAATGCACAAGGTATTGATAGCATCTCTCGAAAACAAGTACAAATCGCTTTGGAAGAAGCTGATTTGGTATTTTTTATGGTGGATGCGCGGGAAGGCTTGAGTGCCTCCGATAGAGTCATTGCCGATTCGTTAAGAAAACTTAACAAGCCCATTGTTTTGGTCACTAATAAAGTGGATGGCATTGATAGCACTATCGCCGCTGCTGATTTTTACGCCTTAGCATTGGGCGAACCTGTGCGCATTGCCGCTTCACACGGCAGAGGCATATCTGAACTACTGGAACACGCTTATCAACTATTGCCGCCTGAAAGCAAAGAAGAAGCGGAGGAAGACGCGAAAAAAGGCATTGCTATTGCCGTCGTTGGTCGTCCGAATGTTGGTAAATCCACGCTGGTGAATCGCTTATTAGGTGAAGAACGCGTTATCGTATTCGATGAACCGGGTACAACCCGCGACAGTATTTACATTCCGTTTGAGCGCAACGGCAAACAATTCACCCTAATTGATACCGCTGGAATGCGTCGCCGCTCTAAAATCGGCGAAATGATTGAAAAATTTAGCGTCATCAAATCACTACAAGCCATTGAAAAAGCCAATGTCGTTATATATCTGATTGATGCTACCGAAGGCATTACTGACCAAGACGCACATTTATTAGGCTTGGTGTTAGAAGCAGGCAGACCGTTGATTATCGGCTTGAATAAATGGGATGGTTTGAGTCAAACGCAAAAAGGTACGATAGAACGACATTTAGAATTCAAACTCGCGTTTTTAGATTTTGCTGAAAAACACCCAATTTCTGCACTGCATGGCAGTGGCGTTGGTAAATTATTTGATATGGTGCATCAGCTGTATGCGTCTACCATGATTGATATGTCCACGCCTGTGTTAACGCGGATACTAAAAGAAGCCACTACTGCCCATCAACCACCAGTAGTCAACACGCGGCGCATTAAACTTAAATACGCTCATCAAGGCGGACGTAATCCACCGATTATCATCGTTCACGGTGTGCAAACCGACGTGTTACCGTTGTCTTACAAACGTTATCTAACCAACTATTACCGTGAAAAATTAGGCTTAGCAAAATCACCTGTTAATCCGTTTCATGGGCAGAAGAAACCCAAGCCCGTGAGCAAAGAAGCAGATAAGAAAAACCGCTTGCAGGCACGGAATAGAACTAAACCTCAAAAATAAGTTTTATAAATGACCTATATAACCGAAAGTATGATTTTAGAGTGCTACGAAGCATATAAAGCAGGCAGACGTGAATGCTTTCCTAAAGGAATGAACGAAACCTCGGCTAAAATGACAATGATATGGCTTGATAGTATATTAAGAACTTATAAACCATATAAGCGTAGCGGTAGCTATATGCAGCATGAGGTTATCTTAAAAAAGATTAAACAAGATTACGGTAACGAGAAAGCTAGAAGAGCAGCATTAGCTCGAATAAATGTTGCTATCAACCTACCGCTCATCAGATTATTAAAAAGTTATATTGACCCCGCACCGAGTGGGAATGAAAAATAATCATTTTATGGAATGCTAATCATGACCACCATCACTTTTCAAGGTAAACCCCTACAAACGTCTGGCGAACTTCCTTTAGTAGGAACGAAAGCCCCCGACTTCACACTCGTCGATGGCAAATTAAAAGATCCGACTTGTGCCGCTTCAACACTCAAATTCAATGAAAAAGCCGCTCATCTACATAACACAGTTGTCTTAGTCATTTCCGCCGACTTACCGTTTGCCCAATGCCGTTTTTGTAGTAACGAAAGCTTACATCACGTCATTCCGTTATCCACCTTTCGTTCTAGTTTTGCCGAGGATTACGGCGTAAAATTGGTTGATTCGATACTAGCAGGACTCACCGCCCGCGCCGTGGTAGTCATTGATGAACACGACAGAGTTATTTACACCCAATTGGTCAGTGAACTGTCTGATGAGCCAGACTACAAAAGCGCGTTAGCCGCATTGACGGATTTACAGGGAAGCTAGTCAGATTGGGTTACTGTCCATAGTTAAGAAAAAATTACGATGGAGTAAAACAGCTTTAGCTGTTTTCTAGCGGAAACTCGCCAATAGCTAAAGCTATTGGACTCCTTTCTTAACTGTGGACAGTGTGCCGTGTGTACTTGATGACAGCCAAACAAACGCAAGCTATTTTGATTCATGGCATGGGACGCTCCCCCGCCTCCATGCTGATATTAGCAGCCAGACTTCGTGCAGCCGGCATTCACCCGCGCTTTTTCGCTTATTCAGCTGCCTTTGAAGGCTGGGAGACGTGTGTTAACCGACTGGAAAAATTTATTAACCAGCATAGCCGTGATGACGACTTTATCATCATTGGGCATTCACTCGGCACCGTATTAACACGCGGCGTATTATCAAGACTGACTCACAAACCCATCGCGTGTTTTTTCCTAGCCCCACCCACCAAAGCCTGTGTAGCCGCGCAAAGATTCGCACCATTACGCCTATACAAAATGCTCACCGGTGAAATGGGGCAACTGCTTGCCAGTTCACTATTTATGAACTCACTACCTCCACCCGATGTCCCAACAAAAATATACGCAGGCGCAGGCGGACTACGCGGTCGTTATTCCCCTTTTGGCGAACAACTCAATGATGGCGTGTTAGCTGTTGAAGAAACGGTATTACCCGCTATTCCTTCCGAAACAATTGCAGCTGTGCATACATTTATTATGAATAAAAAAGTGATTGCTGATGATATTGTTAAGCTGGCTAATGCGGCAAGGCAATATAATAAAGTCTGAGACTATCCAATCTTGCCTTTTTACACGACTATCAAGGATTTAATATGCTAGAAACCTACCGTAAACACGTTGCTGAACGCGCCGCTGAGGGCGTAGTGCCTAAACCTCTTGATGCTGAGCAAACAGCGGCATTAATTGAACTCATTAAACAACCGCCTGCGGGTGAAGAAGCATTCATTTTGGACTTGTTGGAAAATCGTATTCCAGCGGGTGTGGATGAAGCGGCTTATATTAAGGCGGGCTTTTTAGCGGCGATTGCTAAAGGCGAAACGTCTTCACCGATTTTAACGGCACAACGTGCCACTGAATTATTAGGCACGATGTTGGGCGGTTATAACATCGCACCGCTGATTGATTTGCTGGATAACGCCAGTCTTGCTCCGATTGCAGCTAAAGCGTTATCGCATACGCTGTTAGTATTTGATGCCTTTCATGATGTGCAGGAAAAAGCCGAGGCGGGGTGTGCGTATGCTCAACAAGTGCTGGAATCATGGGCGGATGCCGAATGGTTTACCAGTAAGCCTGTCATGCCTGAGAAATTGACCGTGACCGTGTTTAAAGTCACGGGTGAAACCAATACCGATGATTTATCACCCGCGCCCGATGCGTGGTCGCGTCCTGATATTCCTTTACACGCGAAAGCGATGCTGAAAATGCCGCGTGAGGGTATTACTAATGCGGAACTGCAAATTGAAGTTTTAAAAGAAAAAGGCTTTCCTGTCGCTTATGTCGGTGATGTGGTCGGCACAGGTTCATCACGCAAATCAGCAACGAATTCAGTGTTGTGGTTTACAGGGCGTGATATTCCCTTTATTCCGAATAAACGTGAAGGCGGCGTGTGTATCGGTGGCAAAATCGCGCCGATTTTCTTTAACACGATGGAAGATTCAGGCGCGTTGCCGTTTGAATGTGATGTAACGCACATGGCTATGGGTGATGTTATCGACATTTATCCGTATCAAGGTGTCGTGAAACGTCATGATAGTGAGGAAATTGTTTGCCAGTTTGAATTAAAAACCGATGTGTTATTGGATGAAGTGCGGGCAGGTGGACGCATTCCGCTGATTATCGGACGTGGTTTAACGGATAGAGCGCGTAAAGTCTTAGGTTTGGGCGCGTCTGACGTGTTTGTTCGTTCAGTAGATAAAGCAGACAGTGGCAAAGGTTACACGCTGGCACAAAAAATAGTCGGTAAGGCGTGTGGTGTCGCAGGTGTGCGTCCGAATACTTATTGCGAACCGCACATGACTACGGTTGGTTCGCAAGATACTACGGGTCCTATGACGCGTGATGAATTGAAAGATTTAGCCTGTTTAGGTTTTTCGGCTGACTTGGTATTGCAATCGTTTTGCCATACAGCCGCGTATCCAAAACCGATTGATGTCACCATGCACCATACGTTACCTGATTTTATTATGAATCGCGGCGGAGTGTCGTTACGGCCAGGTGATGGCATTATTCATTCGTGGCTTAACCGTATGCTGTTGCCTGATACCGTTGGCACAGGCGGCGATTCGCATACCCGTTTTCCGATTGGTATTTCGTTTCCTGCGGGGTCTGGTTTGGTGGCATTTGCAGCCGCAACAGGTGTCATGCCGTTGGATATGCCTGAATCAGTGTTAGTGCGCTTTACGGGAGAAATGCAGGCGGGGATTACCTTGCGTGACTTGGTGAATGCGATTCCTTACGTTGCCTTACAACGCGGTTTATTGACGCTGGATAAAAAAGGCAAGAAAAATGTCTTTTCAGGACGGATTTTAGAAATTGAAGGCTTGCCTGATTTAAAAGTCGAGCAAGCCTTTGAATTGTCCGATGCGTCAGCAGAGCGTTCAGCGGGTGGTTGTACGGTGCGTTTGAATGAAGCACCGATACGCGAGTATTTAAACTCTAATATCACACTGTTGAAATGGATGATAGCGCAAGGTTATGGCGATGTGCGTACCATTGAACGACGCATTAAAGATATGCAGGCGTGGCTGGACAACCCTGTATTACTGGAAGCCGATGCTGATGCGGAATACTTTGAAATCCTTGAAATCAATATGAGTGACATTAAAGAACCGTTGCTTGCTTGCCCGAATGATCCTGATGATATTAAGCCGTTGTCAGCTGTGGCAGGCACGAAAATTGATGAAGTGTTTTTGGGTTCGTGTATGACCAATATCGGGCATTTTCGCGCGGCAGGTAAATTGCTTGAGCAACAAAAAGGCGCGTTACCCAGCAAATTATGGATTGCGCCACCGACTAAAATGGATGAAAGCCAGTTGACCAAAGAAGGCTATTACGATACCTTTACTAAAGCAGGGGCGCGGACAGAAATGCCCGGTTGTTCATTATGTATGGGTAATCAAGCACGAGTGGCTGAAAATGCGACGGTGGTTTCGACTTCTACACGCAATTTCCCCAATCGTTTGGGTAATGGCGCGAATGTGTTTTTATCGTCGGCAGAATTGGCAGCAGTGTGTTCGCTGTTGGGTAAAATTCCCACCGTTGAAGAATATATGAGCTATGCTAATCAGATTAATGCGACGGCTGAAGATACTTATCGGTATTTGAATTTTAATAAAATGGATAGTTATCAAAGCTAAATAATGAATGTAGGGTGGGCAGGCTCTTTGCCCACCCTACGCAAGTAATAGGCGACTTATGACGGCTAAAAAAACGACTTGTAAAACCCCATTGTCCTATCAAAACCAAACAATGGCATATTTTCACGGTCAGATTGGACAACAAAAACGGCTTTTACACGCTATTCAAAAGCTGTTGCCATTCGATTTAGCAGAACATATTTACTGTTGTCTGATAAAAGATAAGAAGCTATTGGTTTATACCGATTCAGCGGCGTGGGCATCACAATTGCGTTTTTATAATGCGGCACTGCTGGCTAGCACCGCGCCCTTAGTGACAACTGTGCAGATTAAGGTGATGACTCAGCAAGTGGTATTTGTTACGCGGTCTGAACGCAAAGCGCAACTGCCTTGCCCAGAAAAAATAGAACTTTTGCGAAAGGATAGTCTTAATATTACCGATGAGCCGTTGCAAGCCGCGCTACTTAAGTTAAGCACGACGTTAGCACGGCTATCTAATAAATGAATTATTCGGGAGCTCTTGGGGTTTGTGCAGAACGCATAAACGAAATCGGTGCTTCTTCATCGTCATCAAAAGTGACCATTTCCCATGCGTCGGTATCATCCAATAAAGTACGCAATAATTTATTGTTTAAACCATGTCCTGATTTGTAGCCAATAAATTCACCAATTAAACTGTGTCCTAACAGATATAAGTCACCAATCGCATCGAGAATCTTGTGTTTAACAAATTCATCCGCACAACGTAAACCGTCTTCATTGAGAATTTTATCGTCATCAACAACGATGGCATTATCGAGGCTTCCACCCAGTGCGAGATTGTTGTCTCTCAGCATTTGAATATCTTTCATAAAGCCAAAAGTTCTAGCTCGGCTGACTTCTTTTACGAAAGTAGTAGAAGAAAAATCCATCGTGGCAGTTTTAACGTGTTCTTCAAAAGCGGGGTGTTCAAAATCAATGGTAAAGGTTACTTTAAAACCTTCAAAGGGATTAAATTCTGCCCATTTATCACCGTCTTCTACGCGAATACTGCGTTTGATACGAATATATTGTTTAGGGCAATCTTGTTCTTCCACGCCTGCCGATTGCAGTAAAAATACAAAAGGGCCTGCACTACCGTCCATAATTGGCACTTCAGCGGCACTGACATCAATAATCGCGTTATCAATACCTAAGCCAGCAAATGCAGATAGTAAATGCTCGATAGTGGAAATTTTTACATCACCGGCAACCAGTGTGGTGGATAACACGGTTTCGCCGACATTGCGCGGCGTGGCTTGAATAGTAACGGGTTCATCTAAATCGACGCGGCGAAAGCGAATACCTGTATTGGGTTCGGAAGGACGCAAGGTTAAATATATTTTTTCGCCTGTGTGTAGACCTACGCCTGTGGCTCTGATGGTATTTTTTAAAGTTCGCTGTTTAATCATGAAATAATAACGTCATTATGGAGGTGGGGCAAAGGGTTGTAATAGTATCACAATGCCGCTTAAAAATAGAGATTGAATCTATTTTTTGTTTTTTATTCGGATAAAAACAGCCATTGACCATTAAACTAATATTTAACTTAAATCATGCTAAAAAAACTTTTCCAACCCACGGTATTAGACGCAGTAGCGCAATTTCCTGATGTTTCAAGATTACTGGAACAGCGATATTTTCATCAAGTTGAGCAACACGTTATTCAATATGACGAGGCACAATTCATTGCTATTCAGCATTTACAAACCCTATTAAATAACCTGTTGCTCACGGTTGCTTATCGGCGTAAAGCCTTTGCACGGCAATTACGCTCCTCCGCTCAACAAAAATGCCAAAGTTTGTATATTTTTGGTGAAGTCGGGCGCGGTAAATCCATGTTAATGGATTTATTTTATGAAGCTTGTCCATTACCCCAAAAAAGACGGGTTTACTTTCATACCTTTATGCTTGAAGTCCATGCGTTCATTCACCAAGCACAACAACGCAATCAGCCGAATGCAATTTTGACACTGGCAAAAAAAATCAAAGATTCCACTGTATTGCTGTGTTTTGATGAATTTCATGTGACCGATATAGCTGATGCGATGATTTTACAGCGATTATTTAGCCAACTATTTGAATTAGGCGTGGTGCTGGTAATTACTTCTAACCGTCATCCTAAAGACTTATATCAAGGCGGTTTGCAAAAAGACCAGTCTTTAGCGTTTACTCAGCTGTTGGAAACCGAAGCTACTATTATTGAATTGGTTGCAAAAACTGATTACCGACTCAGTTATACCCCTGCATTAAAAACCACCTACTATTTTCCACTGGACGCGCATTCCAATGATTTTATTCAACAAAGTTATAACGGCTTAACGCAGTTTGCCACTAAGCAATCAGGGGTTTTACAGCTCTTAGGACGACAGATTTTTTTATCTGCGGTCTATAACAATATCGCTTTATTATCGTTTGATGAATTATGCACACAGCCTTTAGGTTCTGCCGATTATTTAACCATCGCTAATCAATTCAATACCCTGATAGTCACTGATATTCCCAAATTAACCGCCGACAAGCGCAACGAAGCCAAACGCTTTGTGACGCTAATTGACGCGCTCTATGAACATAAAGTACAGCTAATCTGCACCGCTGAAGTTCCCGCGCACGCACTGTACACCGAAGGCGACGGCGCGTTTGAATTTAAACGTACCGTATCGAGATTAATTGAAATGCAATCAGAGTGTTATTTACAACGATTTTCCGTCTGTACAGATTGAGGCACGAAGCCTATTTATCGAGGGCTATGATGCGCTTTTGCGTCAATTCATTCGATGAGAATGTTGATAGTGTTGGATTATTACCCTGTAAAATCCCCATTATTCAGGTAAAATGCGCTGTTTTGTATCAACCAATACTTTTTCAGCAGTATTTAATTTAGCGGTGTGGCTTAATGAAAATAGTTATTCTTGGGGCTGGCGTGACTGGATCATCGGTTGCGGGGGCATTGGCAAGTGAAGAAAATGATATTGTGGTGATTGATTTTAATCCGCTACTTCTCGATGCGTTAAAAGAACGGTTTGATATTGCCACAGTTGCAGGTAATGCAGCGCATCCGAGCATCTTAGAGCAAGCAGGGGTTAAAAATGCGGATATAGTCATTGCAGTAACAGACAGTGATGAAACCAATATGTTGGCGTGTGTGATTATTAATGCGTTGTATAGTCGCCCAAAAACGATTGCCCGCGTACGCGCGATTGATTACATGAAAAACCCAGAATTGTTTGGTCCAATGGGCGTTCCTGTGGATCATGTGATTAGTCCCGAACAAATTGTTATGCAGTCGATTCGTAACTTAATTGATTTTCCGGGGGTATTGCATATCTCTGATTTTGCCGATGGTTTAGTGCGCTTGTTTTCGGTACGAGTGACTGAAGATGGTGTGTTAACAGGTAAAAAAATCAATTCGCTTAAAGAACGCTTCACCACCGGTAAAATTCGCGTGGTATCTATTTTTCGCCAAGGTAAACCTCAACCTATCAACGGTGAATCGATTATCGAAACCGACGATGAAGTGTTTTTTGTTGCACCACGTCAAGAAGTCCGCAAGGTTCTCAAAGAACTGAATAAGTTAGAACCGCCACTAAAACGTATTATCATTGCAGGCGGTGGTCATGTCGGTAAACGCTTAGCCCTCGCCTTAGAACACGATCATCAAGTCAAAATTATTGAAAAAAATCCCATACGCGCTCAAAAAATTGCTAATGATTTGAATAAGACCGTAGTGCTGTTAGGCGATTGTGCCGATGAATCGCTATTACTCGATGAATCTATTGAAAGTACCGATTTGTTTTGCGCCATTACTGATAATGACGGCGTTAATATTATCTCTGCCGCATTAGCAAAAAGTTTAGGGGTACGCAAAACGATCTGCCTGCTTAATCATACCTCGTACACTAAACTATTACCGGGTACCGGTATTGATGTTGCCATCCTACCTAATCAAGAAACACTGGGTAGTATTCTCAAACATGTGCGCCGTGGTGACGTAGCACAAGTGACTTCGCTATGCGGGGGTACAGCAGAGGCGATTGAGGCGATTGCTCATCGGGGTACTGGCAGTAATTCAGTGGTGGGTCTTCCCGTCAATAAAGTCAATTTTCCAGCGGGTATCGTGTTAGGCGCGTTGATTCGTAATCGTCAAGTGGTTTCCATACATCACGACACTGTGTTTGAAGAAAACGATCATGTCATCATGTTTGCAATGGATAAAAAATTGGTGACTAATATCGAAGTCACTTTCCAGCCTATTTAATAACAACAGGTTCGAGCATTAAGGTTTATTGACAGTGAATCTTAATCTTTTAACCTCGTATTCAATTTTATGAACGTTATTCTAACTATCATCCATATTTTCGGCTTAGTAACCATCGGCTTTAGCGGTCTGATGACGACCTGCTTATTGACTTCCCAGATTGCTGACGACGGAGCGACTAACGCTTTTTTTGAAGGGTCATTAATTACCTTTCTATTTGGTCTGTTGATGTTTTTACCCACGTTACGCACGCCTAAAAAAGTATCGCGACAAGCGGGTTTTTTATTAGTCGCGATGACGTGGACATTAAGCCCTGTATTTTGCACTCTGCCGCTATTGCTGAATTTTCCTGAAATGAGTTTTGTTGATGCTTATTTTGAGACCACTTCAGGACTCACCACCACAGGCGCGACCATTTTGAACGGCGTAGATAATTTGCCGATGTCGATTAATTTATGGCGACATGAATTAAATTGGATAGCAGGGATGGGGATCATTATTTTTGCGGTGGCGATTTTGCCAATTTTAGGCATCGGTGGTATGCAGTTATATAAAGCAGAAACCCCTGGCTCAGTGAAAGAATCGGACTTGCCGCCGCGTATTGCTCAAACGGCTAAAGCGTTATGGCTTGTTTATGCGGGCATGTCAGTTGCCTGTATGATTGCGTTACGTTTGGCAGGTATGGGGTGGTTTGATGCCATTTGTTATGCGTTTTCCGCGATGAGTTTGGGCGGTTTTTCAACGCATGATAACAGTGTGGGTTTTTTTAATTCCGTGCCGATTGAAGTAGTACTGAGTATTTTTCAATTAGTGGCTGCGATGAATTTTGCCACGCATTTTATCGCGCTACGCAAAGGCTCTTTACATCCCTATATAGACGATACGGAAGCCCGCAGTTTTTTATTTTTGGTGCTAAGTAGTTGTGTTGTTGCCGCACTCGTATTACAACAGGCGGGAACTTATCCCGATTTCTTAACCGCATTACGTCACGCCTCGTTTAATTTAATTTCCATTGCCACCGATAGTGGCTTTACTACTCAGGATTTTAATGCGTGGCCCATCTTTGTACCGATGTGGATGTTATTTTTAAGTTGTGTATCGGCTTCATCGGGTTCTACAGGGGGTGGTATTCGTATGATTAGAACCATCATTTTAATGAAGCAAGCCCGCTTAGAGATGTTTAAATTTATTCATCCCTTTGCAGTACGCCCGTTAAAAATTGGCGATAATGTGGTTAAAAATGACATCGTCACCTCAGTGATGGGTTTTATTTTTCTGTATTTCATGTGCATTGTGATTTTAGTATTCACGCTACTACTTAGTGGTCTGGATTTTATCACGGCATTTAGTGCCATTATCGCTTGTTTTAATAACGCCGGTCCTGGTCTTAATTTAGTCGGTCCTGCGAGTAATTACAGTGTATTGAGTGATTTTCAAACCGCTGTTTGTACGTTTGCCATGTTGTTAGGACGGGTGCAAATTTTCTCGATTGTGATTTTGTTTATCCCAGAATTTTGGCGTAAGTAGGCTTTTTGCCCATTCTACGGAACGTTGATGCTTTTAACTTCATTGGTAAAACTTCCTTGCGCAAGGCGAGTTTCCAGCACATCGCCTACTTTTAATTGTGCCGTTGAGCGAATAATTTGTCCTGAACACGGTTCGATAGTCAGTGCATAACCACGATTGAGCGTCGCTAATGGACTGACCGCGTGTAAGGTTTGACTGCTAGCCGTTAATCGTTGCATAAGCTGTTTCAATTGCTGATCGATGGCTAACACGAGGCGGTTACTCAAATAGCGTTGGCGTTGTTGATAGCTGTGAATCGTGATAACAGGATTGTGTTGCCACAGCTCGGCGGCTTTAACAGCTAGTCGATTTTGCTGGTGATGCAGTTTGTGGTGCATAGCCTGAGTTAGCCTGAGTTTCAAGGCATTCACTTGTTGGCTATTACGCGCTAGTTTTTGCTCAATAGATTGCTGAGCTAGCCGTTTACTCAGCCAGTCTACCGATTGCTGATGTTGACCTAATTTTCGTTGCAGTGCTGATTGTCGGCGACAAAATCAGCAATCGTCACATCGGTTTCATGACCGACAGCGGAAATAATCGGAATGTGACTGGCAAAAATTGCCCGCGCCACGATTTCTTCATTAAACGCCCACAAATCTTCTAACGAACCACCACCACGCCCGACAATCAATACATCACACTCTGCCCGTTGATTGGCTATTGCGATGGCGTTGGCAATGTCCTGTTTCGCTTGTTCGCCTTGTACCGCAACGGGATAAATAATCACTGGAATAGCCGCAAAACGCCGTTTTAATACCGTCAATATGTCGTGTAATGCCGCGCCGGTGGCAGAGGTAATCACGCCAATAGCTTTTGGTAACACAGGCAACGCTTGTTTGTGACCGCTATCGAATAGCCCTTCTGCCGCCAGTTTATGCTTTAAATCATCAAACGCACGGCGCAAATCACCCTCACCAGCGGCTTCCATACTTTCAACAATCAGCTGATAGTCACCGCGCGGCTCATACAAACTGACTTGGGCTTTAACAATGACTTGTTTACCGTTTTCTAGCTTGAAATTCAGCCGACGTTGTTGAGTGCGAAACATCGCACAGCGTATTTGCGCCCCGAACTGGGCGTGCTTAAGTTGGATAACTCACCTTCCACGCGCACCGTCATAAAATACTCAGCAAGTAATTGACTGGTAGCGCGGTTGAGTTGGGTAACAGTGAATAGTTTGCGCTCTTCTATGTCCATCATATAAAAATAGTTTGGTTTTGTGCCGTATCCTGTCAAAGTCTAATATAATGCTTCGATTATTTTCGTTTATTTTTCAGGAATCCACTAAATGAATCCATCCGAATGGTTCACCGAACAAGTTCCCAGCGCGGGAACTGCTTTTTCATTAAAAATTAAACAAAAGTTACACGAAGAACAATCTGACTTTCAGTTCCTTGAAATTTACGAAACGGAAACGTTTGGTAATTTGATGGTGATTGATGGTTGCACGATGGTGTCTACGCGCGACAACTTTTTTTATCATGAAATGATAAGTCATCCTGCGTTGTACACGCATCCTAATCCTAAACGGGTGTGGATTATCGGTGGCGGTGATTGCGGTACGTTACGCGAAGTGTTAAAACACCCGTCTGTTGAACACGCGGTACAAATTGATATTGATGAGCGCGTGACTCGTCTTGCGGAAATTTATTTCCCCGAATTGTGTGAGTCTAACAACGACCCACGCGCGGAGTTAAAATTTATTGATGGTATTAAATGGGTCAAGGATGCCGAACCTAATTCGGTTGATATTATCATCGTTGATAGCACTGACCCAGTAGGTCCTGCTGAAGGTTTATTTGGTGAAGCTTTTTATCGCGATTGTTTTAACTGCTTGTCAGAAAATGGCATGTTAGTCCAACAAAGTGAATCAGCGTTACTGCATTTAAAACTGATTGGTGAAATGCGTGATGCGATGAGCAACGCGGGTTTAAGCCACTTACAAACGCTATTTTTCCCACAATGTTTGTATCCATCAGGTTGGTGGAGTGCCACTATTGCCAGTAAAGCTGAATTATCGGCTTTTAGAGAACAAGACTGTGCCAATAAACCCTTTGATACGATTTATTACAATACTGACATTCATAAAGCGTCATTAGCACAGCCTGAATTTTTTAAAAAAGCCTTTCCTTTATAATCTGATACTAAATGCAAGACCTCACCACATTTAGATTATTTGAACGTATTAATAGTTTGCTCGAAGCAGAGGAGCGAAAAGGCTGTACTGCGCGTGGCTTAAAACTGGTTCATGCGCGTATTCTCGACTACTTAACAAACTGTAGTTCGCATAGTGATACGCCGATGGCGGTTGCTGAGTATTTGAGTTTAACCAAAGGCACCGTTTCGCAGTCTATCAGCGTACTAGAACGCAAAGGCTATATTAATAAAATACCCGATAGTCACGATAAACGCGTAGTACATCTGAGCTTATCACTGATGGGGCAGCAATTATTAGCAGAACTTAAACCGTTAAATATTTTTGCTCAAGCGGAACAAATGTTAGCGACTAAACAAGTCAAGACCATTGGTGAAGCCTTAAGTACCGTACTGTTAATATTACAGCAAACCAGTCAGGCAAAAAGTTTTGGGGTTTGTGGTTCTTGCGCTCATTTTATTGAGCGTGAAGATCATAATCACTGTGCAGTTGCTCAAGTACCGGTAAGCCACGATGATGCTGAACGTATTTGCCGTCATCATGTACCCATTCATAACGCCTAACAAACTGACCATTTTTCCATTACCCGAGATTACCTACCATGTTTGATCCTAAAGCCATTGATGATATTGCTAGTCGCTTAACGGCAGCACTTCCCTCAGGTTTAACTAATCTGAAAGACGATATGGAAAAAAACTTTCGTCTCATTTTGCAAACTGCGTTGGGCAAGTTAGATTTAGTGACCCGCGAAGAATTTGAAGTCCAAAAAGCGGTACTCGCTAAAACCCGCTCAAAATTGGAAGCCCTAGAACAGCGGGTTGCTAACATAGAACAGCTAGTGCTTACTAAAGAAGAATTGTAACGGTCTGGATTAACAGCTAATGGAATTAGCCGTTGTTTACAGTCGAGGTCGTTCGGGCATAGAAGCTCCGTTAGTCACCGTTGAAGTTCACGTTGCTAACGGGCTACCCGCCCTTAATATTGTCGGTTTGCCCGAAGCCGCCGTTAAAGAAAGCAAAGACCGTGTGCGTAGCGCGATATTAAACTCGCGTTTTGACTTTCCGATGCAGCGCATCACCGTTAATCTTGCGCCCGCTGATTTACCCAAAGAAGGCGGGCGTTTTGATCTCGCCATTGCCTTAGGCATACTTGCCGCCTCAGGGCAGATTCCCAGCACTAATCTCAATCAATATGAATGTGTCGGCGAGTTATCGTTAGGCGGCGATTTACGCCCAATAAAGGGCATACTACCTGTTGCGATACAAGCTCGAAATAATCACCGTAAACTGATTTTACCTAAAGAAAATACTGCCGAAGCCGCGCTGGTAAAAGGCATAGAAATCATTCCTGCGGTGCATTTGCTAGAAATTTGCGCCTATCTTAATGGGCAAACACAAATCGCCGTGGAATATGCCCAACCTAATCAGGAAAATGCCGATGAAGGGGTAGATTTTTCCGATGTTCACGGACAATATCACGTCAAACGTGCTTTTGAAATTGCTGCCGCTGGGGCGCATAACCTACTGATGTTAGGACCACCGGGGACAGGTAAATCGATGTTAGCGGCACGACTGCCGACTATTTTGCCGCTACTCACAGAACAACAAGCCCAAGAAACCGCCGCTATTGCGTCCATTAGTGACCAAGAGTGGGATGTACACAACTGGCTAAAACCACCCTACCGTGCGCCACATCATACCGCCTCAGCCGCTGCGTTAGTGGGGGGTGGTAGCAATCCACGACCGGGTGAAATATCACTTGCCCATAATGGCGCGTTATTTCTCGATGAATTACCCGAATTTGACCGCAAAGTCTTGGAAGTATTGCGTGAGCCGTTGGAATCAGGACATATCACAATTTCCCGCGCCGCTCGACAAGTCAATTTCCCCGCACGTTTTCAACTCATTGCTGCGATGAATCCTTGCCCCTGTGGTTATTTAGGCGATAGTTCAGGGCGTTGTCATTGCACCTCAGAACAAGTCATGCGTTACCGTGCCAGAGTTTCAGGTCCGCTATTGGATAGAATTGATATGCACCTTGAAGTGCCTAGGGTATCGCATGAAGTGTTACGCAATGGCTCACCACCCGTTATTAGGGCAAGAGTAGTTGCCGCGCGTCAGCTGGCGGTTGCACGCTACGGCAGAGCCAATTCAAGTTTATCCGCCAAAGAAGTTAAACAACTGTGCATTTTATCCGCGCAAGGCTATTCATTGTTAGAGCAAGCAATGGATAAATTCGGCTTATCACATCGGGCGTATCATCGGATTTTAAAACTGGCGCGTACTATAGCCGACCTCGCACAATCGCCACAGATTGAAATTAACCATTTGAGTGAAGCGATTAGTTATCGGAAATTGGATAGAAAGTAGCCCGCTCCTGTAATAAATTAAGCAATGCGATTGATTGGGAGGGTGGGCAGTTTTTTGCCCACCGTCTGCATACAAACAAACCACAATACGGGGAAATCATCGTATAAAATCCCTCTGCTTGCTTACCAGCGATAGGGATAATAACCGCCTCGCCATCCATAACGAGGAAATCCGTAATAGTAAGGGCTGTAATAACCAAAGCCGCCATAACCGCCATAAGGGTAACCATAGCCGCCATAACCATAATAGCCGTAATAATCGCTGTAATCATAAACAGGCCATAAATAGAGCGTGGTTGATAACACCAACGGCAAAGTCATGGTTCTTTGACCGATGGTGCGGTTAATAGTGCCAGTTAACGTACCCGCTACGGTAATTTCTGAATTTTTAGCATACACCAGAGGATCAAGGAAACTCGCACTTTTAACCACAAAACGTCCTTGCGGCTGTTCGTCTAACATCGGACGACCATAACTATTGAGCGGATAAAGCAATACCTGAACCAAACTGGCATTTTGTTCGTTGTCTACTTCTGCAATCACACCGCCCCAACGCACGGGTACATTCTTGTAACGATCAGGATTTTGAGTCGCATAGCTATAGGCAAGATCAAACGCAGGCGGGTTTTCGATAGTAGGCGGTAAACTAGAGCAAGCCGTCAATAACAAACAGATTAATAAAAAATAGTTTTTCATAGCGTTTCCCCTTAGCAAAAATCAACACCGGCGACTCTCAATGACCCTTATAGTGATTACGACTCGCCTTTAAATAACTGATTAAGTGCGTGATGCACTTCATCAACACCTGTTTTCTTTAACGCTGAAAATAATTGTATTGTTAATGGAAAGTTAATATCTTGTAGTTCTTTTTGTACTTGCAACAGCGTGTTTTTAGCCGCGCCATAGGTTAGTTTATCGGCTTTGGTTAATAAAATATGCAGTGGCAACTGGGTATGTTGACACCACTCCACCATTTGCCAGTCAAATTCAGTTAACGGATGACGAACATCCATGACTAAAACGATGGCGCATAAGGATTTGCGTTTTGTTAAATAGGTTTCCATTAACTCATGCCATTTTAGCTTCACTGCTATGGGTACTTTGGCATAACCGTAACCGGGTAAATCGACAAAGCGTTGTTGCTCCGTAATTTCAAAAAAATTAAGCATTTGCGTTCTGCCCGGTGTTTTGCTGATTCTGGCTAATCCACGTTGTCTAGTCAAGGTATTAATCGCACTGGATTTGCCTGCATTAGAGCGACCAGCGAAGGCTATTTCTTTGCCTAAATCGGCAGGTGTGTCTTTAAGGTGCGGGGAACTGTTAATAAATTTTGCTTGGTGGTAAAGTGGGTTCATCGTTGTCTCGCTCAGCGTTATTAATTAAGGTAGAATTCAAACATATAAAGCAGCCCATGAATTGTCAAAGGCTAGCGTAAATGATTAACTATTCCAATAGGGGGAATCTAATGAAGAAAAAATGGCTGGCTCTTTCACTCACTCTGGCGTTTGCCAGCACTTCAAGTCTATTATACGCCGATACCGATGCCGATATTGAGGCAGGAGAAACTAAAGCCGCTAGTTGTGTCAGTTGTCACGGCGAAAACGGCAACAGCATGGTATCAACATTCCCGAAACTTGCACAGCAAGACGAGTCTTACTTACGAAAACAGTTACATGCTTTTAAAAACGGCTCGCGTAAAAATCCCATGATGGCATCAATAGCACAATCATTAAGTGATAAAGATATAATCGATATTGCTGCTTATTATATGGCACAAAAAGTGTCAGTAAACGAATTACCTGTCATGAATGATGACGATGACGATGACAAACCCGCTGTGTCAGAAGCCGATAAAAAAATAGCAATGGACAAATTACTGGCTCAAGGGGGTGACTTGTATCGCAACGGTGATTTACCCCATGAAGTCTCTGCCTGTATCGCTTGTCATGGTCCGCTAGCTGAAGGCAATGAACCTGCTGCCTTTCCTGCTTTACGTTCGCAACATGCTGATTATTTAATCAAAACATTAACGGACTTTAAAAATGGTGAGCGCAGTAATAATGCCGAAAACATGATGCACATGATTACCAAAAAAATGACGGTTGAAGAAATTAAAGCAGTTTCTTATCGTATTTCGATGATGAAATAAACGCCTAACGGAGACACTAAATCATGCTTAAAAAAATTACCCAAACCAGCTTATTAATTCTACTGTTTTCATTTTCAGCTCTATTAAGAGCAGAGCCTGTCGCTGTCGGTTACGAGACTATATCACCCGCTCAACCGACGCATGATCCCGCTAAAATTGAAGTAATCGAATTTTTTTGGTACGGCTGCCCACATTGCTATGACTTTGAACCGCTGTTAAATAAATGGAAACAAAGTCTACCTAAAAATGTTGAGTTTATTCGTCAACCAGCGGCGTTTAATGACACATGGACTAAACACGCTAAGGCGTATTACACCGCCGATGCCTTAGGTGTGGTTGATAAAATTCATGCTGATTTTTTCGATGCAGTGCAGAAGAAAGGCGAAGAACTAGAAACCGAAGACCAGTTAGCTAAGTTTTTTGTCGCTCACGGCGTTAAAGAAGCAGACTTTCATGAAGCCTATAATTCATTCCCCGTTGATGCAAAAGTACGTCAATCGGCCGCAATGGCAGCTCGCTACGGCATCACCGGCGTTCCTGCGATTATTATCAATGGTAAATACAGAACCAACGGTAAATTAGCAGGCTCACATGAAAAAATGATTGAAGTGATGAATCAACTGATTCAACAAGAAAGCACTAAAAAATAATTCTCACCAATCAACAGATCTGAGACCCCTGAGGTTTTAAAAACCTCAGCGGTCACTGTTACGCTCTAGTTTATTTCTTACCCTCACCAATCAATAACGGCAAAGCTAGCACCGTTAACGAAGCCAACCAACCCAATAATTGACAATTAGTTAGGGTGAACGAGAGGCACACACGCAGTCTTGTCCAAAACTCAGGCTGTTCAGTGATTAAATCACGGCTCATCATAAACGCGTGGGTTTCGCCGACAATTAATGCTAAACCGACCAATAACAATACCCCGCCTATTAGTTTATTTTGCATGGTTTTGGGATTAATGTCGCCTATAAGCTGATTTATACTCATTGTATGCCATGTCCAGCGGGACTCAGCAACAGCGCGTACCACCATTAAGCCCACTAGCCCGAACACAGGAATATAAGTCGCTACGGTTGGAAAACTCAAATAACGCCCTTCCATTGCCAGTTGATAGGTTTGATACACGGCAAACACAGTAACAAGACAATAAAGTGTACATAAAACTTCACTAAATTTCAGGCTACTGGTTTGATTAGCCAGCATGGTATAACTGCGGCGCATGATTAAACCGCCTAATAATATATTTAATCCTACGGTAACCAAGGTTTGTAAGCGTTGGCTATCGCTATAACTGGTATACCACAGCGTGTGCATTTGACTGACTAACAGCACTGACAACACTTGTAAAAGCCCCAGAAAAACCAGCAAGCGTACAGAAGGTAAACTTTGTAATGCTTGCCAATAACGTAAGGTGACAATCAGAAAAATAATGATGGAGGCAATGAGTCCTTTGTACCATTGTGGATTTTCGTACACTGCACCCGTCAACGGAAACACTTCCTGCCTATCCATTGAATAAAGCCCCCAGTTTGCACCGACTACGCCTTCAAAGGCACTTTTCCACGGCTGATTAAAGGCTTCCACAATGTTGTAATCAAAGCCATTATCATTGGCGACTTTAATTAACGCCCGAATGAATTTAGCTTCATTGACTACGCTAGGCACTGACCAACCACGTTGCCGACCTGCACCTGGCCAACCTGATTCACCAATCAGTATCGGTTTATTCGGGCTAATAGCATCAGCTTGTTGGCGCACATTTTTAACAATGCGTTGGATGTGGTCTGGGGCTTCTTCTACCGTAATTGGTCTGTCTTCCCAATACGGCAAAATATGGATAGTAATAAAATCTACTTCTTTGATGAGTTGCGGATATTTCATGTACATTGACCAAACATCGGCGTAGGAAACGGGTTGTTTCACCGAACGCTTTACTTCACGAATATAGCCAATCAGTTGGTCTACTTGCAAATCGCCGCGTAACAAGACTTCGTTACCCACTATCACCCGTTTAACCACATCGGGATGCGCGTTTGCAGAGCGTATCAATTCAGCGATTTCTATTTTATTTTTATCTTTTGAGGGATTAAGCCACGCGCCTTGTAGCATCGTCACCCCGTGTTTTTTTGCCAATTCAGGAATGGCGGGCATACTGCCTTCCGCACTGGCGTAAGTACGAATATTATGGGTTTTTTGACCCATCAGCGTTAAATCAGCGTCAATTTGTTCAGGCGTTGGAAATAGACCCTGCACCGGTCCTTGCCCTTCTCGAAACGGCGCGAACGATAAACTTTTCAGCTTACCTTCAGGTACATCCAGCCCCACATCTTGAGGCAAATTAGTCAGCCACATTCCTAAGCTATTCAGCACAATAATTAATACAGCAAATGAAATAATTCTCATAGAGTCAAGTAGGTAGTTAAAAAATTTTGGAGTTTGGCGTGACGATTAAGTGTTTAATCGGTTATTTCTGTCCATTCGCATTTTTCTTTGACTAGCGGTGCAGCCTGTTTATTACCGATTCCTTTGGCAATCATAGCGATAACGCGGTCATCTTTGGTATAACCCAAATGCGCTTCCATTGGACTGGCGAATTTACCCATACCAAACGCATCCATTACTTTTGCGACATTAATATTAACGTTAGTGATATTAATGCACAGTCTGGAATCTAAATATTTTTCGTTAAAATTATGCGGAATTGCATAACTTAATAGATCATTCGGATCACTAAAAGCCACGATAGCGGTTTCATTGAACAAACGTGATGAATACCGTGAACCATTGGCAAGACAATAATCGGCTTTTTGCCCTGCGATTTCGGGCAGTTCTCTACCTAATTGCAACATCGGCAATTGATTGGACAGCATAAAAATCTGAATCTTTTTTTGCTGTAACAGTTGCCGCATTCTAGCGGGCGGAGTGACATCGTAGCTAGTCGTTGAATATTTTTTTGGATTTTCTAACACTGATGCTAAACGCTGTAGCCCATCAATAGTGATGCGACTGCCTAAACTGTGAGAGACAAAAATAAAATCATCTTGGTTAGTATGTTCACTAAAACTATCTGTTGTTGCACAAGCAACGCGACTATCATTCGGTAATTGATCCCAGCCGTCTTTACCCATCCAGCAAAAAGACTGTGAAAAAGCTCTTAAAATCTGTACTCGCGTATCGCCCAAATAAATAATAGGATCAGGACCGGTATCATTGCCAAATTTTTTCAACATATCATTAACTTCGGCACGTTTATACGAATATTCGCCCGAATTATCAAAACCTAACAGTTCTTTTTGAGCGCGAGTAATTTCCGACCACGTTAATTCATAAAATAATAATTCCTTACTCTCATCCGCATTTTGTAACCGAGTAACTCGCAAATTGCCGAGATTTGTTTCAAGTGCTAAAGGTGAGACTAGCTGTATGTCTTTATAAGTGCTGGATTTAGCCGTTACACCTAATTCTTTCGCTAATTTTTCCAAGAATTCGGTCGAATAACCGGGCAATCTGTCACCAACGCCGTGAACCATCAACACTTTGGTTTTGCCGTGTTTTTTTAGCAAACTAGGTGCGATACCGACAAAAGGCTTGCCGCGTACTTGGCAAATGCGCGTATCTTCGCTATCGGTTTTTTCCATAACCGCTTCTGCAATACCTTTTCCGAAACTGGCACAGCCCGATAAAACCACAGACAATGACAGCGATAAGGGCAGCAAGCCTTTTTTTAGTGTTGATAGTTTCATTGTTCTATTCATAAAATTGGTCATTGTAATGGCATTATTGCAACAGACTGAGTTTTTTCAGTCTGTTTTCCCTATTGCCGTGTTGCTAATCGGGCTTTCATTCTGGAGTATAGTAACGATAAATGGTATATTTCAAAGCAAGAACCTGCTCGCTGTTGTATCCCACGCAGCGAGTATTTCAACAAAAAATAGTAATAAAATGACTAGGAGAAAAATATGGGTTTAAATTGGTTTGATGCTGCAACAGCCAAAGAATTTGGCACTGCACTGGCAGTTTTTTTTATTGAAAAAATACCCGTTAATAGTCAAGTAGTCGATGATAAACAGTTTGCCCGCACAACCAAAAAAGTGTTAACAGCCATGACGCTAAAAATAATAGAATTTAACAAAAACAATAGCTTAAACATCTATAAGCGGGCGCAACTCGGCAATGCTTTCAAATGGAAATTGAAAAACGAGGGTTACTCTTCTGCATACATAGACGATTTGACCATGTGGTTAATGAAGCAGATTTAACACCGGCGAAAGTTTTACAGATAACAGCTTGTTAAAAGCTGTTATCTGTTTAATAACAAGGTAGTGATGGGTTAAATCTGTTATTTAACAGACTATCAGGATGAAAATTATGGAGTCCAATAGCTTTAGCTATTGACGAATCGCAAAAAGCTAAAGCTTTTTGACTCCAGATTTAACCCACCTCCTAATAACAATTAGTACTGCCATAATACAAACATTCCTTGTAAGCCTTGCTATTCATGGCTTTAAAAAAATAATAAGCAAAGTTACTGTAAAAGTTACTGCATTTTTTCGCCGTGACTTTTAAATAATGCTGTTGTTAGGTGGAATGATAGCTTTTTTTAGTCATTGTAAGCAACTAACCGCAATTATTAGGATAACGTGCCATTCTGATATAACAACCTATTCAGCGTATATCAATCGACAATATTAGTGGCTGGGTGCTTTCCAAGTTGTTTACATGACAAAGCTAATTAAAAACCGCATAATTAATCATCGTATAATGGATTGCACGGTAAATAAAAACTGGGGGTGGGCATAATGAATAAACACACACGCTTAAGGTAGTTGATTAATTATTTTCACCGTTTCATACTCATAATAAACGATTAAGCAACGCTCTGTTGCTGATATAAATATTTCTGGAAGTCATTAAAAACATTAGTAATGGTCATCCCTAAATCAGCCACTGCATCAGGAATTGAATCGTGATACTGCAATTTTAATAAATGTTTTAGATTGTCTTGATCGAGTTCATCAACACCCACACTGACATAATGCAACAACACAAAATCTAAAAATACGTTTTGCTTGGTATTAAAGTGGGTGCTGATAATAATCTTTGCTTTATCAGCACGTTGCTCACGGGTTAAAGGTGGCAGCGCATAGGCGATATGCGCTAACACATCGAATAAATCGCTGTTTTCTGCGTCGATTATTTTCTGCATTTCTACTAATTGAGTTTTACCAAAACCTTTTTCATCCAAGCCTGCTAATAGTTTTTTGCGGGTGTCTGGCTTACTCCACAATTCCCTAAGTTCATCTTCGTTGTTGAAAAACTCAGGCAATTTACCAAATAACTCCTGCATGAATTGCTGAGCTGTCATCGGTGTACCGTCCGAATGCCAAAAACTGGTTGCCATTGTGTATTGAATATTGCGCTCTTTACCGTCTGCCAGTTTAACTTTAATTTTTTCCTTAGCTTTATAATCCCCCGCTGGATCACGCACTTGGTCATCCTGTTTAGGCTGCTTTACACACTGACACGGATAACAACCGCATTTTGAACAATCCTCTGGGTCTTGCGGTTCGCCGTCCCATTCTTCATCATTAAAATGCTGGTGTGCTTTTACAAAGTCATACACAGTGAAGTAATTTTTATCTTCATAAAGTCGTGTGCCACGTCCAATAATCTGCTTAAACTCAATCATTGAATTAACAGGACGCAGTAACACAATATTACGCACGTTTCGCGCATCCACGCCCGTTGATAGTTTTTGTGACGTGGTTAAAACAGTCGGGATGGTTTTTTCATTATCTTGAAAATCACGCAAATACTGTTCACCCAACTTGCCATCGTTAGCGGTCACGCGGTGGCAATAATTCGGGTTCGTGCTGGTTTTCAATTGATTAATCAAGTCACGAATCGCCAGCGCGTGGGCTTGATTGGCACAAAACACTAATGTTTTTTCTGTCTGGTCAATCTGTGCTAAAAAAATTGCTACCCGATTACGTTCCCGCTCTTCAATTTCAATCAGGGTATTAAAATCGGCTTCGGTATAGGTTTTATCCGCTTCAATTTCGCCTTCAATCACCGTGTCATCGGATTCATAATCGTAAGTGTCTAAATCGGTGCTGATTTGTTTCACTCGAAACGGCGTTAAAAATCCGTCATTAATCCCGTCTTTCAGGGAATAAATAAACACGGGTTCACCAAAATACGCATAAGTATCGACGTTATCCTGACGTTTAGGCGTTGCCGTTAAACCCAACTGCACCGCAGGGGAAAAATAATCAAGGATGCCCCGCCAATTGCTTTCATCATTTGCCCCACCACGATGACATTCATCAATCACAATAAAGTCGAAAAAATCGGGCGGGTAATCACCAAAGTATGGTGTTGATTGTGGTTCGACAAGCTCACCACGAACGGTATCAGCATTTTCACCACGAACGGTATCAGCATTTTCACCACGAACGGCATCGATTTCCCATGCGCCCGAAGCCGTTCGTCCTGAGCTTGTCGAAGGATTGAACGGTCGAAGGGCTTTACCACTCATAAAGGTTTGAAAAATGGTAAAAAACACACTGCCATTTTTTGGCACACTGCCTTTTTTGCGGATTTCATCGGGGGCAATGCGTACCAGTGCATCATCGGGAAACGCTGAAAAAGCGTTAAACGCTTGGTCGGCTAAAATGTTTCTATCGGCTAAAAATAAAATACGCGGCTGGCGTGAAGGTTCGCCACTTAAATT
>NQJH01000221.1 GCA_002256685.1 Methylococcaceae bacterium NSP1-2
GCGGTGGATATTGATCCACAAGCCATTACTGCGACTGAAAGTAATGCGTTAAAAAACAATGTTGCCGATAAAATTATCTGCTATTTACCTGAACAGTTTATACCACTACAAGCAGATATCGTGTTGGCGAATATATTAGCAAAACCGTTGATTGAAATGTCATCATCCATCAGCGCGTTAGTTGCGCCTAGTGGTGCATTAGTGTTATCAGGGATATTGGCGGAGCAAGCCGAATCAGTGACTGCGGCTTATCAACAACATATAAATTTCAATACACTTGTCCAGCAAGAAGATTGGATAAGGTTGGATGGTCTAGCATTTCCAACTGAGTAGGTCTGGGGGTAGCTCCAATCTACATGGCGTATTTGAAAGCTTTTTCAGCTAGCATAGAAAGACATTGAGGCATCGTTATGGACATTATAAAATATCAAGATATTTGCACACTTTGTGGGCTAGTCGTAGAGATTGACGGTTTTTCACTCACGACTCAACAAGGTCTACAGAAGTTTTGTTGTGCAGGTTGCCTGAGTATTTATCAATTACTTAATGATGACACTATCGAAATACCTTTAACCACTCAACCATAAGGATAATAAAAAAATGAAAGCTTGCGAGTCTTGTTCTGCTAGCCGTGTTGAAATCGGCAAAAACCATCTACAAAAAACCGTAATCGGGCGCGGTCTTGGTATGGTGTTAATTTACTTACCACTAATCACCTTTCCGTTTATCATTACCAGTGCTTATTTGACTTACTATCATTTACGCATGATGGGCGCGACTAATCTCAAAAAGTGGTCAGATTTTATTCCAGATCGTGCGAGTCATCGTTATACGTTAAAAAATCAAATTACCATGGAAGGCTCATTCAAAGTCAGTATGGCGCAATCTAAGTTATTCTGGATACTCAACTGCACATGGTACTGCCCTTACAGCGTCGCTCTATTTGAATGGCACGCCTATATGGTTAAAATTGTCGAAAATTGGTGGTGTCCGTTCACTCACGAAAAGAAAGAAACCTATAAAAACGCGACGATTGATAAATCATTTTGGCATTTGTACCCTGAAGATGTTACCAAACTAGAAAAAGAAGATTTGGAAAATCCTATTTGGAATGATACTAACGATTGATTATTCATGCGTAGGTTGGGTTAGGCGATAGCCGTAACCCAACACATCGCCAGTTGGGTTACGCTGTTCGACCATTCAATAAGCTCATGGCTCACAGTTAACCCAACCTACCTTGCTTAAGTTTTCCCATTAAGTGCGTTTTTGCGTTATGATACGCGCCCTTTTTCGACTTTATCACTCCCATGCAGATAGGTTCTTATTTACTGGCTAATAAGCTGATTCTCGCGCCGATGGCTGGTATCAGTGATCGTCCCTTTAGAGAATTATGTAGACAAAAAGGCGCGGGTTTAGCGGTATCTGAAATGGTTAGCTCGAATCCTGAGTTACGCCATCATCACAGAACCCTATTAAAAGCCGATTTTGACAATGAAACGGGGCTACGTTCAGTACAGATTTTAGGTACAAATCCACAACAAATGGCAGAAGCGGCTCAATTTAACGCGCAGCGTGGCGCACATATTATTGATATAAATATGGGCTGTCCTGCTAAAAAAGTCTGCTCGGTAGCGGCGGGTTCTGCGTTATTAAAAGATGAACTGCTCGTTACCAAAATTTTAAATGCGGTAGTGAACGCGGTGGCTATTCCGGTCACGTTAAAAATTCGCACCGGCTGGGATACCGATAGCCGTAATGCGATTGCTATCGCAAAAATAGCTGAACAGGCAGGTATTGCCGCGTTGACCATACACGGAAGAACGCGGGCTTGTAAATTTGCAGGCGAAGCAGAATACGAAACCATTAAACAAGTCAAACAAGCGGTCACTATTCCCATCATTGCCAATGGTGATATTGACTGCGCTGAAAAAGCCCACGCGGTACTGACCAGTACAGGTGCGGATGCCATTATGATAGGTCGTGCGGCACAAGGGAATCCTTGGCTATTTGCCGAAATAAATTACTTTCTTAAAACAGGAAAAACCATTAAAAAACCAACAGTTAGTGAAATTCACCAGACAATTTTGCAGCATTTAGACGCGCTATACAGCTTCTATGGCAACACGGTAGGCGTTAGAATGGCAAGAAAACATATCGGCTGGTATTTTAAGCATTTTAATTCTGTAGACTCACACACTAAAAACCGTATTAATCAGGCTCAACACCCTGTTGAACAACTGCTGCTGATTAATGCTGCCTTTAATTTTCTAATTACCGATGGTGCTGCATCTTAATGGAAGCGTCTAAAAAAAGTGCTGAAATCATTAATATTGATCGCAAAAAAATAGCGACTGTGCCTTTATCTGTGTATGTTAAACACACGGTAGAGCTGTATTTTTCACAATTAAATGGTCATGATGCGACGGATTTGTATGCGATGGTCATCAGCGAAGTTGAAAAACCACTATTAGAAGCTACTTTAGCGCATTCAGGTTACAATCAAACCAAAGCGGCCAAAGCACTGGGCTTAAGTCGTAGTACGCTGCGTAAAAAATTGGATCAATACGGTATTAGCTAAACGACTGTTTCTATTCTAAATCCCTCTTTCTTCAAAGGTCTGTATGAACAAAAAAATTACCCGCGCTCTGATTAGTGTCTCCGATAAAACGGGAATCGTCGATTTTTGCCAACAGTTAAATCAACTAGGCATTGAAATATTATCCACAGGTGGCACAGCCAAGATACTGGCAGAACAAGGCATTCCTGCCACCGAAGTGTCTGATTACACGGGCTTTCCTGAAATGATGGATGGTAGAGTTAAAACTTTACACCCTAAAGTTCACGGCGGTATTTTAGCCCGACGTGGCATAGATGATGCTGTCATGGCTGAAAATGGCATTAAGCCCATTGATCTTGTTGTCGTTAATCTGTATCCGTTTTCTCAAACTATTGCTAAACCCAATTGTGATTTTGAAACCGCGATTGAAAACATTGATATTGGCGGTCCGACTATGATTCGTGCGGCGGCTAAAAATCATCATGATGTGGCTGTGGTGGTTGACCCTGCCGATTATGACTCGATTATTGCCGAACTTAACAATAACGCCAGTAGTCTTGGTCAAACAACCCGTTTTAACTTAGCATTAAAAAGTTTTGAACACACCGCCAGTTATGACACCGCCATTGCTGCGTATTTGGGTGGTCTTAACAACCGCGCATTTCCTGAGGTGTTGAATTTACAGTTTTATCAAAGCCAAACGCTACGTTATGGTGAAAATCCACATCAAAACGCCGCGTTTTATTCAGAAAAATCTCCCCTATCTGGCACGATTGCCGCTGCTACGCAAATTCAAGGCAAAGAACTGTCTTACAACAATATTGCCGATGCCGATGCCGCGTTAGAATGCGTTAAAGCCTTTACCGACAAACCAACCTGTGTGATTGTTAAACATGCCAATCCTTGTGGTGTTGCCGAAGCGGATGATTTACTGAGTGCTTATAATTTAGCTTATGCAACTGATCCTACTTCTGCCTTTGGTGGTATTATCGCCTTCAATCAAGAGTTAGACGAAGCCACAGCAACAGAAATTATCAGCCGTCAATTTGTCGAAGTTATTATTGCGCCTACGATTAGCGCAGGTGCGAAAGTAGCCTTAGCAAGCAAAGCCAATATTCGCGCGCTGGAATGTGGCGTGTGGGATAGCGTTAATACTGCCTGTTTGGATTTCAAAAAAGTAGCAGGTGGGCTGTTAGTGCAGGATAAAGATTTTGGCTCAATCACCGCCGATGATGTTAAAGTGGTAAGCAAGCGTCTACCAACCGAACAAGAACTAGCCGATTTATTATTTGCGTGGAAAGTCGCTAAATTTGTGAAATCCAATGCCATTGTCTATTGCAAGGGTGGACAAACGATTGGTGTCGGTGCGGGGCAAATGAGCCGCGTTTATTCGGCGAAAATCGCAGGCATTAAAGCCGCTGATGGCGGTTTAGTGGTTGAAGGTTCAGCAATGGCTTCTGATGCGTTTTTCCCCTTTAGAGATGGTATTGATGCCGCTGCTGAAGCGGGCATTACTGCGGTGATTCAACCGGGTGGTTCGATGCGTGATAACGAAGTGATTGCCGCTGCCGATGAACATAATATCGCAATGGTGTTCACGGGTATGCGTCATTTTAGACATTAATCGCTTGTCTCGTTCCCACGCGCTGCGTGGGAATGCAGTTTCAACGCGCCGCGTTGAGTT
>NQJH01000407.1 GCA_002256685.1 Methylococcaceae bacterium NSP1-2
AGACGAAGAAGAAGAGGACTACGAAGAAGACGAAGAAGACGAAGAAGAGGACTACGAAGAAGACGCGGGTGAAGAAGAGGAGGAAGACGAATAATTCGATTTAAACTAATCGACAAATTCGTCATGCTAGGCGGGATTGCAAATCCCGCCCAGTAGAAACGTATGACAGTAGCGTGTTACACCAACACGCCTACTATTTAATGAACAGACTTTTGATAAGTAACCGTAAAGTCATTAAGTTTGGCAAGTATAATCGGCAAATCTGAAAATTTTTCAGGACTAAAGGCATTCACACCCACGCGTGCCAAATAAAATACTTGGTCAGGCATATAATGACCTGTCGCTCGTAGTTCCGCACCATAATGAAGACGCTCTCTAAGTAACCATGCTTGAGAAAAAGGTCTGCCATCAGCAAAATCTGAAAAATCCAATTCAATCAATTCAAGGCGCGTTAAATCATCAGCAAGGTCTGTTACTGCATCCGTTGAGCTAAGGCGCACACCTAATTTACCTGCGTGATGAGTCAGTGCGTGTTTTTCACGTTGCCATCTCTCTAAAGAAACAATGACATCACCCGCTGGAATAGTGGCATCATCAGCAATCGTTTGCCAAGTATCGTCAACGATGTGTTTGTCTTTAATAATCTGCATAAACTTGCTCCTTAAAAGGGGTTATGCCTACCCGTTTTACCATGTCTAGGAAAGATTCTTCTTCTAGGCGTTGTTTGACATAAACATCCAAAATCGTCGTGATAGCTTTAGTAATTTCGTTTTTAGCCACCGCAGGTCCTAAGCGTTCGCCAATCGCCGCTTCATTAGCTGATGAACCACCGAGGGTGATTTGATACCATTCTGTGCCTTTTTTATCCACGCCTAAAATACCGATATGCCCAACACTTTGATGGGCGCAACCGTTCATACAGCCCGACATATTAATAGTTAATTCACCAATGTCATGCTGATAATCCACATCATCGAGAGCCTCATTAATTTCTTTAACCACACTGATAGAACTCGCATTAGCCAATGAGCAAAAATCTAACCCAGGGCAGCAAATTATATCGGTGACTGTGCCAATATTCGGCGTAGCTAACTTTAAGGTGTCCAATTGTTGCCACAGACCGTATAAATCCGCTTGATTAACATCCGCCAAAATTAAATTTTGGCGATGAGTGGTTCTAACTTCACCAAAACTATAGCTGTCTGCTAAATGCGCAATAGCATCTAACTGTACATCGGTGACATCACCGGGGGGGATTATAACCCGCGACTTTATGCGCTGCCGTGTTGTATTTAACCCAAGTAGCAAAGGCTTTATCATTCGCTAAATGTTGGGCAAAACTTTTATCACCCACCGCGTTAGGTTGATAGGCAGGCGGTGCAAAATGGGCTTTTATTTCGTTGATACGCTCAGCCGTTAATTCTCTGCCGTCTTTAATTAACTGCCATTCTTGCTCAACCAGTCGAGTAAATTTTTCGAGTCCCGTTTCTTTAAGCAAAATTTTGATACGCGCTTTATATTTATTATCACGACGACCAAATAAATTATAAATACGGACAATGGCTTCTAAATAAGACAGTAAATGTTGCTGTTCCAAATAAGGACGAATCACGCTACCGATAATCGGTGTACGTCCTAAACCGCCACCCACTAACACTCTAAAACCCACCTCCCCTACGTCATTTTTAACCAGATGCAAACCAATATCATGAAACTGCGTCGCCGCACGGTCATGCACTGCACCACTGACGGCAATTTTAAATTTGCGCGGTAAATAATCAAATTCAGGGTGTAGCGTTGTCCACTGGCGAATAATTTCGCAATACGGACGCGGGTCTTCAATCTCATCAACACACACACCCGCCAAATGATCAGACGTGGTATTACGCATACAACTACCACTGGTTTGAATCGCGTGCATTTGTACACTGGCTAAATCGGCAAGAATATCAGGGGTTTGTTCAAGTTTAGGCCAGTTAAACTGCACATTTTGCCGCGTAGTAATGTGGCAATAATTTTTATCATAATGGCGAGCAATATAAGCAAGCATTCTGATTTGTTTAGAACCCAGCAAGCCATAAGGCACAGCAACACGCAACATCGGCGCGTGGGTTTGAATATAAAGACCATTTCTCAAGCGCAAAGCGCGATAACGGTCTTCTGAAAGCTCACCTCTTAAAAACTGTTCGGTTTGCCATCTAAATTGGGCAACCCGTTCATCCACGAGGGTTTGGTCAATCTCGTTATACTGGTACATAAAAATTTAAAAAACCTATCATTCAACTCAACAAAGTGAGCAATCATATACTGCAAGCCGCAAAATAACAAAGATTCTCTAAGTCCGTTTACCATTTCCCAAAACCTATACACTTTAAAGGTTGATAGCCGCGTAATTCTATCTAAAAAACAGATTGTAGAGCCGCGATTAATTACGTTTTTACTCAGAAAAACACAAAAAACTTCCCACTGTTTTCCCATTACAAGCCAACTCCACATCCCTATAATATCGCCAACAACACAGCAAACA
>NQJH01000408.1 GCA_002256685.1 Methylococcaceae bacterium NSP1-2
GAAGAGTGATTAGCCACGCAGTTTAATAGTTCGTTTCTAGCCACGGCAATGGGTCGTTGGCTGTCAATCAATGGCGGTCGCTGAATGACTGCTTTTTGCTCGTATGCATCATTTGATGCGACTGTGGACAGTTTGGAGCGCATATTCCTTTGCACTTAAACTATAAGCCGGTGAATCTGACCTCGAATCGCTTGTTGTGGGAATTCTGGCTATCGTTTTTTTATAGTCAAGGGTCGCTTCGCTATAAAACATTCCTTGACTATAAAAAAGCCTACCGCCTATAGAATCCCACAGCGATTCGAGGGCATCTTCACCTAACCGGTTTATGTTTGTTTAGCTTTCCATCCAATGAGCGGCTAACGCCGACTGATTTCTAACGCCGACTGATTTTAAATGAAAACCGAACTTTGGTTTTCAAACTTTCCACGACAGCTCAAGCAAGAGCATCCAGGGTGAACGGCAATAAATAAAGCCATCTATAGCGATGCTATTTAATTGATTTATTTCTACAATGACAAGTAACAACGCTTGACAAAATGGCGAGTTTTCGGTAAAATAAGCCATGTTTTGAAGAAATCAAAACACCCGTCCACGGCGGCATCCGTGGCCAACTTTGGAGTAAGTAAAAATGAACAAAGCTTTAATAGATAGTCAAAACCCTATTGAGAAACTACTGAATCACGGCTCAACCGCTTTAACAGACGTTGAATTACTGGCTATATTTTTGCGTACCGGCACACAGGGAAAATCAGCGGTAGAGCAAGCACAAGAACTGCTGTCCGTTTTTGGGTCGTGGAAGGCGTTACTAGGTGCAGATCAAAAAAAGTTTAAATCGGTTAGTGGTTTGAGTGGTGCCAAGTTTGCACAGATTCAGGCGGGGTTAGAAATGGTTAAACGACACTATAAAGAGGTTCTTGAACGCGGTAATGCTTTAACTTCTCCTGACATCACCCGCGCTTATCTCAGCGCACAATTACGCAGTTATAGTTATGAAGTGTTTGTTTGTTTATTTTTGGATAACCAGCACCGCGTCATTCAGTTAGATGAATTATTCAGGGGAACCATAGACGGTGCTAGTGTTTATCCAAGGGAGGTGGTTAAACAGGCTCTGTATCATAATGCGGCGGCGGTGATACTGGGGCACAACCACCCCTCAGGTATTTGTGAGCCCAGCCAGGCTGATAAACACATCACCGAAAAACTCAAGCAGGCTTTAGCCTTGTTAGATATTAGAGTATTGGATCATTTTATTATTGGCGACGGGCAGCCTTATTCATTTGCAGAGCATGGGTTAATTTAGGGTTCTTTAAAGGGGGGTGAAGCCTAGCGGTACAAAAAGTATCGCTGGGTTCAAACCCCGTAAATAAATGTATAAATTTATTTTTAACAAACTGAAATCGACGGGCTAAATCCGGGTATCCATAATCAAAATATCAAGATTTATGCACATTAAAAAACGTGGGGGCTTTCGATCTGCCCCCGAAAAAGTTTTTTACTGTGCATAAATCGTCCTCATCATCTTGATATTAATAATTCCGATTATTTTCGCGGGCGCGAAAATATTTGAGCGGTCATTTTATTATTTACATTGCCCGTCCAGATTTTGGTTAGGACAGCCCTATCGGGACAGGGTTTAGCCTGCAATGCGATCGAGCCCAGGGCAAGCGTCCGTAAGCCTACTTTGTTATTCCGCTGTCGAGCCCAGGGCAAGCGTCCGTAAGCCTACTTTGTTATTCCGCTGTCATAAAAAGTAGGCCAACGGTCGCTAAGCTCCGGCTTCCATCCCATTTCCAGCTAAACCCTTCTGTAGCTTGATGGTGGCTACGCGGCCTATTTTTATTTTCGCTAAGGAGAACAGTCTATTGACTGTTTCTTTTAGCCTTTGGCGGTCTGTAGCGTTGCACAACTATTGTCCGGTGAATCTGGCCTCAATCGCTTGTTGTGTGAATTCTGGCTATCGTTTTTTTCAGAGTAAAGGGTCGCTGCGCTATAAAGCATTCCTTGACTCTGAAAAAAGCCTACCGC
>NQJH01000222.1:0-8752 GCA_002256685.1 Methylococcaceae bacterium NSP1-2
TAAGGTTGGTAAGCCTGTATTGACTCCCGCATTTTGCGCTCTATGGCGCAAGTAATGATCCATCAATACAATCGCCATCATGGCTTCGGCAATCGGTGTGGCGCGAATACCGACGCAGGGATCATGGCGACCTTCGGTAATCACTTCAATAGCTTCACCTTTGGCATTAATACTTCTACCTGCTAAGCGCAAGCTGGAAGTCGGTTTTAATGCAATGCTTGCAGTAATATTTTGACCGCTGGAAATACCGCCTAAAATTCCCCCCGCATGATTGCTTAAAAACCCCTCTGGGGTGATTTCATCCCGAAAGTCGGTGCCTTTGCTGTTAATACAAGCAAAACCATCACCGATTTCTACGCCTTTCACGGCATTGATGCTCATCAAGGCATAAGCTAATTCTGCATCTAAACGATCAAAAATAGGTTCACCTAAACCAGCAGGAACATTGCTAGCGACTACTTCGATACGCGCTCCAATCGAATTGCCTTCTTTGCGTAAGGCATCCATATAAGCTTCCATTTCGGCAACTTTATCGACATCAGGGCAGAAAAACGCATTAGTTTCGACAATTGACCAATCCAGTTTTTCAATTTTAATCGGACCTAATTGGGATAAATAACCGCGAATTTCGATACCCGCTTGCTCTTTTAAATACTTTTTGGCAATTGCTCCCGCTGCAACGCGCATGGCGGTTTCCCGCGCCGATGAACGCCCACCGCCACGATAATCTCGAAAGCCATATTTTTGCTGATAAGTGTAATCTGCATGACCCGGTCTAAAAGTGTCAGCGATTTTGGAATAATCTTTAGAACGTTGGTCGGTATTTTCAATCAGTAAACCAATCGGTGTTCCGGTGGTTTTGCCTTCAAACACGCCCGACAAAATTTTAACTTCATCGGCTTCACGGCGTTGCGTGGTATGCCGTGAAGTACCCGGTTTTCTGCGATCCAAATCGCCTTGTATATCCGCTTCTGTTAATGACATTCCCGCAGGGCAACCATCAACAATACAACCGATAGCCGCACCATGACTTTCACCAAATGAAGTGACGGTAAATAATTTTCCTATTGTGTTTCCAGACATAGTTAATCCAACGCTGTTTTAAATAATTCGTGATAGTGCTGTACTTGTTCAGCAGTGAGTAAAAATACGCCGTCACCGCCGCGTTCAAAATCTAGCCAATAAAAAGGTACGTCAGGGAACATACTTTGCAAGGTTTCGGCACTGCTACCCACTTCAACAATTAAAATGCCCTGCTCTGCTAAATAATCAGCCGCATCGACCAGAATACGCAACACTAAATCTAAACCAGATTCACCGCCTTTAAAACCCATAGCGGGTTCAGCATGAAACTCTTCGGGCAAATAAGTCCATTCGACCGTAGAGACATAAGGCGGATTACTGACAATAATATCGTAGCGTTTCGCCGGCAATTGATTAAATAAATCCGATTGATACAACGTCACCGACTCGTCCATTCGATGTTTTTCGACATTGATTTGCGCCACAGTGAGCGCGTCCTCTGATAAATCTACCGCATCAACCAGCGCGTGATGAAACGCATACGCACAGGCAATAGCAATACAGGCACTGCCAGTACATAAATCTAAAATGTGGGCAACGTTCTCTTCTTCCACCCACGGTGCGAAGCGTTGTTCAATGAGTTCGGCAATCGGTGATCTTGGTACTAATACGCGCTCATCCACATAAAAAGCAAGACCTGTAAAAATAGCTTCATGGGTTAAATAGGCGGCAGGAATTCTTTTTTGAATACGTTGATGTACGATGTCAACAATCGCTGAGCGTTCTGCGGAGGTTAATGCCGCTTCCAAATAAAATTCAGCCAAATTATACGGTTGATGAATGGTATGTAGCACGATTGCCGCCGCTTCATCTAACGCGCTTGCTGTGCCATGACCAAAACAAACTTGGGCTTCGGTAAATTGGCTGGCAGCCCAGCGGATATAATCGCGAATAGTGAATAAAGTCGTTAACACGTCTGTTGTTTTCATGGTTTAAAAGTAAGATGGGGTGCTTGCTGGTCAGCAAGCACTTCAAGGATTATGAATGAGGTCAAATTAATATTTACTGGCTTTGGCGCGGGCTTCTTGAGCCCCTTTAAAATCTTTTTGCATTTCGCGGGCTTTAGCCACTAATAACCAACTGTGTTTTTTCAGTGCAGGATCATTAACCGCCAGTTGTGCGGATTTTTTTGCCAAATCTTCTGCCTGACTGGGTTTTGACTTAAGTTTTAACAGTGCTAATTTGTAATATAAAGTCGCATTGCGTGGCTCGATGCGGCTAGCTCGCTCCAGTGTGGTAGTGGCGGATTCAACATTGCCTTTTTGATTATCTTCATTTGCTGCTAATACTAAAGAACCGACCACAGGCGATAAGGGCGTGAAAGTTTCTAATGGTTGAAACGCGGTGTGCGTTTCAACTTCTGGCTCTGCTGGTGCTTGTTCTACGACAGGCTCTACTTTTGGTTCGGGCTTTGGCTTGGGTTTAGGTTTTTCTTCGGGTTCCAGCTCTATCTCTGGCACTGAACCCAGCTCTGGTAAGGTAGATTTTTGTTGCAAGGCAGCGAGCTCTTGTTCTTGTGCGGGCGTTAAAATAGCTTGCCCTGCTGGTAAGGGTTCAGGTTTTAATATTTGAGGCTTATTTATGGAATCCACCCCGAGCAGTGGCGAGGTTTGTACTGTTTCCGTGGTATCTGGAACAACGGGTTTAGGTGCTTGCGCAATCGGCTCAGGCGGTTTTTGAGGGTGTGGTTTGTTGCCATAAATGGGCGTGTTATTACCATAAACGGGTGCCGGCGGCTGAGAACCATAAAATTCAGCACACCCTGTGACGAGAGCAGGAATTGAACAAAGTAAAAAAAGTCGTTTGATTAACATGGGTGTACACAATCTGATTAGTTTTGTTTTCATGACGCTAACGCGTCTCTGGCTACATTGCTACGCAGAGCGTGGCAACAATAAAAGGGCTTAGAACGGTATATCATCATCAAAATCATCATAAGATTGCGGTGGTGGTGACGGTGGCATAGAGCTTGTATTAGGTGCTGGTGCGGATTGTTGAGACGCGTAGGAAGATTGAGACTCTGGTTCAGTAGGACTCGGTTGTGGCTGGTCACTACCAAAATGACTAGTACCCCCACTTCGACTGTCTAACATCTGCATTTCTGTGGCAATAATTTCGGTGGTATAACGATCATGACCGCCTTGATCTTGCCATTTGCGAGTTTGTAAGCGTCCTTCAACGTAAATTTGTCCGCCTTTTTTTAAATATTCGCCGACTATTTCCGCTAACCGATTAAAAAAAACCACGCGATGCCATTCTGTAGATTCTTTTTTTTCCCCTGTTTGTTTATCTTTCCATCTAAAATTGGTCGCTAGACTGATATTAGCTACTGCCCCTCCGCTAGGCATATAACGAACTTCAGGGTCAGCCCCTAGTCTTCCAATTAATGTCACTTTATTAAGCATCTACCGTTCTCCTAACATTTTGTTTTTTCGCTTAAATCAACATATCTCATTATAAAACCATTTACGACACGGGTATAATTGAAAATCGCTAATCAGCTGGATTTTCCTGCAATTTTCGATAATTAATCGATGCTTTTAGCCCCGCAAAGCGTCCACTCATACGAATTAAGTCTTGGGTCTTCTTATCAAAAGTAATTCTGACCTCATTTAAAGCGCGATCTTCATAACCTTCTTCAATGCGCGGGGTTTCCAGTAGAAAATGATACAAATATATTTCTTTGTCTATCTCATCAGTAATAGTCAATGGTGCGCCCAATTGGGCAAGAACAGCGGGTTTTTTCGGCAAATGAGCGGACACTTTTTCCAAGCCTTCGGGATTAGCGCGGAGTTGTCTTTTTTCTTTATCGATTTTACCGCCGCCGATGGCACGCAAAGACGCTTCCAAAAATTTTTGGGGTGCGATTTGTAACACGCGGTTATTTTTCTTTCTTTATTAAAATATAAGTCAGAATAAAATTTAATTTCTGGCTTAATAATCTGATTTTTAGCATCCAATTTACGAAACCAATACCGCCAATGTCTGCCGCCGTCTTTGGTGGGTGTATCTTCACTGGCATACAGTTTAGATAACGAGACAAAATCTTCGCTAAACAGAATAGGCTCTTTAAAATGCAGCGTAAAATCACCTTCTTTAGTCACACTAAAACTAAAATGTTTATCAAAATCATCCATCTGCACATAAGTCTGATAAGCGCGTACCCAGTACATACAACCGGATAACAATAACACCGCAATTAACAGCCCAATCAAGCGAAATTTTCGGTTAATGGTTTTCATGGTCGTTTGTTATTAATGTAAAGTTGCTGAATCATTAGCGACGCTCTCTTCCAATAAAAAAGTTTCCACGTCAATTTTATCAAAATGATAGTGTTCGCTACAGAACTCACAAATCACTTCAATGCCGCCGCGTTCTTTCAATATATCTTCTAACTCTTGCTTGCCCATAGCGCGTAGTGTTTGCTCTATTTTTTGTCGTGAACACGCACATTGAAACTCAACCGCTTCCGCATCAAACAAACGTACTTTTTCATCATGAAATAAGCGATACAATAGCTGTTCACAGTCTAATTCTAACAATTCTTTTTCGGTGATAGTATTTGCCAGCATCTCAATGCGTTGCCAACCGTCTTCCTCACTGTCTTGTGTGGGTAATTCTTGTAATAGCAAGCCCGCCGCTTGAGTGTGGTTAGCAAACAACCATAAACGGGTATTTAACTGTTCGGATTGTTCAAAATAACTTTCTAACGCGGTGGCTAACTGTTCACCTTGTAAAGGGACAATGCCTTGATAAGGTTTAGCATTTCCAGAATCAATTGTTAATACTAACCTTCCCTGTCCAAACATCGACTCTAACGATCCTGCCGTCACCTCGCCACTGCTTCTAACCAAACCGCGAATTTTGCGCTCATCGGTAGATTGCGCCACCAGCGTGGTAATGGCGCCATCACCTTGGGCTTGCAAAATCATCGAGCCTTTAAATTTAATGGTTGCTGACAACATCACTACCGCCACTAATGCCTGTCCTAACAACTGCTGCACCACCGCAGAACCGTGTTGATGCTGTTTCGCCGCTTGCCAACTCGCCGTTAAATTCACCCACTCACCACGCACACCCAATTCTTCAAATAAAAATCGGCGTAAAATATCTTGCTCTGTCATGCTGTTCCCGTTAAAAATGTATTCTTTGTTTTCTAACATACCATAAGCCATGATTTTTTCATCAAAAAAGCTTGTTTTACCCGACCCTGCCAGCGCGTTAGTCGGCAGACCCACACCCATGCCAATTAGCAACCGCCATTTTGTAACAGGTCAACCCATTGCACCGCCGTTTCCAGCTCACCTACAACAAGCCTTTTTCGCCTTAGGCTGTTTTTGGGGTGCAGAACGAAAATTCTGGCAATATCCTCATATCGTCAGTACCGCTGTCGGTTACAGCGGCGGTTATACACCTAATCCCAGCTACGAAGAAGTCTGCACAGGACAAACAGGACATACCGAAGTCGTCAGTGTGATTTATGACCCTGCCTTAACGTCTTATGATGAACTACTGCAATTATTTTGGGAATCGCATAATCCTACCCAAGGAATGCAGCAAGGCAACGACATCGGCACCGCTTCAAAAGAACATTACCAACAATGCCTAATACAACGCGGCTTTAAAGACATCACCACCGAAATTAAACCTGTCGATGTGTTTTATTATGCGGAAGATTATCACCAACAATATTTAGCGAAAAATCCGCAAGGCTATTGTGGTCTAGGTGGATTAGGTGTGAGGTTTAACGGGTAGAGACGTTGTATTACAACGTCTACACTTTTTGAAGTTTCTTTACTATTAGACAATTACTGGCGCGTTGGGTAGCTCGTTAGGATTATCCACTGTTGCTGGAAAATGGCTGGTTAACAACGCGGTAATGCGTTCAATACCTATGAGTGCGCCGCGTTGAAAGTTGCCTAGTCGAAATTCGCTCTGCATAGCATGTGCTATGTCATCCCATTCCGCTTGTGCGACGCGCTTGTTAATACCACGGTCAGCAACAATATGAACAGTGCGGTCTGCCAATAACAGATAAATCAACACGCCACTGTTTTCTTCAGTGTCCCAGACGCGTAGTGTTGAAAATAGCTCTAATGCCCGTTGCTGTGATGACACACCGCGCCACACTTGACCAGAACTCAGCGCGTTTTCAATGGCAAAACGCAGTTCGCCGCTGTGCGTGGATTCGGATTGCTGGATAGCAGTTTCAATGGCTTTGAGTGTTATTTTAGGAAATAACACCCGTTGCCGCCACGGCGGTGTAAAAGCATGAAGAAACCAGCGTTTAATTTTTTTTACCATGAGTCAGACGCGCCTCCGCCGCTAAAACCACCACCGCCGCCGCCCCAGTCGCTACTGCTACTGCTGCCACCGCTCCAATCACTACTACTGCTACTGCTGCCACCACCGCTCCACGAGCTACCTCCACTACTACCACCGCCAGAACCATAGAATGCTTTAAGGATAAGAAACATGGCTACACCAATGATGACCGCTGTCCAGATATTCAAAGCAAAGACCGAGGCAACTCCCGCGCTAATCGCGCCTATACTGATACCCCCTAATACTCCACCGATGCCATTGCCACTGCCAAACAGCGCGGAAAATATCAAGTCGATGATGATGCAACTGAAAAATAAAATCATCAGGAAGGCATCAAAACCATCCGACGACGTGTCGCCAGCTGGTGCGGGTAAGGTTTCGCCTTCAATTAAACCTATTAATTGAGTAACACCCGCATCAACACCACCTGCATAATCGCCGTTTTTAAAATACGGTCTGATGGTTTCAGCCAGTACACGTTTAGCAATTGCGTCAGGAATCACACCTTCTAAACCACGCCCAACTTCCAAACGTGATTTTCGATCGTCTTTTGCGATAATCAAAATCACACCATCATCAATATTTTTGCGTCCAATTTTCCACGCGTCAGCAACACGAATACCAAAGGCGGCAATGTCTTCGGGTTGGGTGGTTGGTAATAGTAGCACGGCTATCTGGCTGCCTTTTTTCGCTTCAAAAGCGGCTAATTTTGTTTCCAGTGCAGCGATTTGTTCGGCGTTGAGCGTAGCAGTAAGATCAGTGACGTGCTGAGATAAGTTGGGGATCGCTACCTCTGCCCACAGCGTGCTAACAAACAACAGCAAGCATAAGCCGACTGTGTAACGCAGTTTAATCAACATATTCATGCCTATTGATTAGGTACTGGCGCGGTATTAAAATCAACTTTCGGGGCTTCTGAGATGGCTTTTTCGTTTTCTACTGTGAAACTGGGTTTCGTCTTATAGCCAAACATCATGGCGGTTAAATTGGACGGAAATGAACGCACGGTAATATTGTATTCTTTGACTGAGTTGATGTAGCGGTTACGCGCCACAGTAATGCGATTTTCTGTGCCTTCTAATTGGGCTTGTAAATCACGAAATAGTCCGTCGGCTTTTAATTGCGGATAATTTTCTGCTACGGCTAGTAAGCGGGAAATAGCACTGGTCATTTGCCCTTGTGCGGCGATGAAATTTTTAAAAGCTTGTTCATCATTGACCAATTCGGGAGTGGCTTGAATAGAGCCGACTTTAGCGCGGGCTTCGGTGACTTGAACCAGCACGTCTTTTTCATGAGCGGCGTAGCCTTTGACGACGTTAACTAAATTAGGCACTAAATCCGCGCGGCGTTGATATTGATTTAATACTTCTGCCCATGCAGCGTTAATGGTTTCATCACTGGATTGTAAAGTGTTGTAACCACAACCTGATAACATCATGATTATGAATATAGCAATTAGCTGTTTAAACATGGTAAAGCCCTTTGGTTGAGTTGATAACTTATTGAATGTAGCACGATAGGATGGGTAGAGCGACATCACATAGCTGATTGATTAGGATGGGTTTCGGCTATCGCCTCTACCCATCCTACAAAGTATCTAATCTAACTTGGACAGTTACAACAAATAACAGCTAAACCTTACTTCCCATCCTCATGAAACACCCCAAAATCCATAATGCGTTGATAGCGTTTTTCGAGTAGTTCATCCATTGATTGTTCTTTGAGTTCGGCTAAATGGCGCAGTAGCACTTCTTTTAGATTTAGCGCAATCATTTTGAAATCACGATGACCGCCGCCTAGTGGCTCTCTGACCACTTCGTCTAAGAAACCTTGTTCACGAATACGGTCGGAGGTAATACCCATTGCTTCGGCGGCTAACTGGGCTTTATCGGGGCTTTTCCAGAGTATAGCCGCGCAACCTTCGGGAGAAATCACCGAGTAGGTACTATATTCCAACATAATTAAACGATCACCAACGCCGATAGCTAACGCGCCACCTGAGCCGCCTTCACCAATAACGGTGCAGATTATCGGAGTTTTGAGTTGTGCCATTTCAAATAAGTTTCTGGCAATGGCTTCACTTTGCCCACGTTCTTCTGCGCCGATACCCGGATATGCGCCTGGGGTGTCGATTAAGCAAATCAACGGCAGTCCAAAACGTTCTGCCATTTTCATGACGCGTAAGGCTTTACGATAGCCTTCAGGACGCGGCATACCAAAATTACGGTAAATTTTTTCTTTGGTATCACGCCCTTTTTGATGACCAATAATCATCACAGGTTGTCCATCGAGACGTGCTAAGCCACACACGATGGCAGGGTCATCGGCATACGCGCGGTCGCCG
>NQJH01000222.1:8783-11112 GCA_002256685.1 Methylococcaceae bacterium NSP1-2
CCGGTCGCCGTGCAGTTCATGAAATTCGGTAAACAAATGTTCAACGTAATCCAATGTATAAGGTCTGCCGGGGTGTCTGGACACTTGGGATATTTGCCAATCCGATAAATCGGCAAAAATAGATTCAGTCAGTGCTAGGCTTCTGTCTTCTAGCTGTTTTAGCGCGTCTGAAATGTTGATATTGTTATCAGACTGCACGTTGCGCAGTTCTCTTATTTTTGCTTCTAGTTCAGCGATAGGTTGTTCGAAATCGAGAAATTTTAAGTCCATAGTAAGATAATCTGGGAATGAAGGGGAAAAGTTAGGGAGTCGATTCTATAGAAATAAGGGTTTAGGTACAAGGCGCGTGTCGGGACGTAGCTCGCCAAATAACAAATTTAGCGTTGCTAGCGACCACCGTGCAGTTGCCAAACAGGCGGTTAAGGTCTTGATGATATTGCAAATGGCGATTGCCTATCACCCATAATTCGCCGCCGTGTCTTAATACTTTTTTCGCTTGTTTAAATAGCTGGATGGCAATTTGGTCGCCAATGGTATTTTGTTGATGAAACGGTGGATTGCATAAAATGACATCGGCAGATTGGGCTGCGAAATCGCTTAAACCATCACCGATTTGAAAACTTGCCTCCCGTGCTGTGCCAAACGCACGATAAAAGTTTTCCTGTGCGGAGGCGACTGCCATAAACGACTCATCAACAAAATGTAGCCGTGCGTTGGGATTGCGTTCGGCGGCAATCAAACCAACCACACCATTACCACAAGCTAAATCAATAATGTCGGTGGCGTTAGGTTTAATTGGTAAGTGCTGTAGAAAAAACCGTGTACCGATGTCGAGACGGTCACGCGAAAATACATTAGCATGATTCGTTAGCCAGTAATCGGTGTTTTCCAGTTGATACGTTACAGGATACGGATTTGTGGGAACTGACAAGGTTTCATCCAAAGTCGCAAAAATCAGCCGTGCTTTTTTCTTGGCTAATGAAGTGCTGGTTGTGCCGATTAACCGTTCTAGTAACTTCCACACACTAGGCGGTAACGCTTTAATCATACCCGCGACGATAATTTGCGTATCTGTTTTTATATGTGGATGCAGGCGTATCAATTGATCTTCTAACAACGCCAGCGTCTTCGGTACTTTAATCACGACGCAATCAAACACACCGTCTAAAGTATCCAGACTTGTTGTCAATTTAACGGATTGTTCAGACAGATTGTTGTTAAGTAGATTAATCCGTGTCGCTTGTTGTGATAGATAGGAATCAGACTGTGCTTGTGGTTGTAACTGATTCAACGCCACTGCTAACGCGCCAAAAGTATCGTTAATAATTAACAACCGCGTATTTGATTCTAAATTTTGTTCGGCAAGCGTATCCAGTACATATTCATCTGCTGCATCCCACGCGCGTAATAACTCGCGGGGACGGTGCGGCAAGCGATGCAGGATAAACGTGCCTTGCGGGGCGGTGAGTGTGTGATCTTGGTCAGTCATGCTGGTGATTTAAGAGCTTTGCTTAGGTAGCGAGTCAGGAGTCCAAAACACGTTTTGGACGGCTTAAAAACGTCCAAGTCATGCCTTGGACTCCAAACTATCGGCAGTTTAGGAATTTAAAAATACAGGTTTAACCCACTACTGTTTTTATTCCAGAATATTTGCTAAGCCCGCGACATAAATTTGCCTGTTTCGGTATTCACTTTAATAGGCTCATCGGTTTCCAGATATTCAGGTACTTGAACTTCAATCCCTGTGCTGAGTTTAGCGGTTTTCGTGCGTCCTGCGGCAGTCGCGCCTTTAATAGACGGCGCAGTTTCCACGATAGTCAACACCACGGCGGCAGGCAATTCAATCGATATAACCGCATCGTCTACCAATAACGCTACGATACCTTCTAAGCCCTCAATTAAATAGCCCACTTGATCGGCAATATCTTCGCGCTCTAAGGTGTACGGCGTGTAATCTTCGCTATTCATAAAAATAAAACTGTCGCCATCTTGATAAGAATACTGCACTTTCACCCGCGCATAATCGGCTTCTTTAAACATATCCGTGCCTTTCAACGACTCATCCAGTTTCTGCCCTGTTTTGAGATTGGTAAAACGGACTTTGTACAACGTAGACGCGCCGCGTGAGGATGGATTTCTCACCTCAACTTGTTTAACAGCATGAGCCACGCCGTTTATTTCCACCACCATACCTGATTTTAATTCACTTGCTTTGGGCATTGTTTGTTCCTAAAAATTAATTAAATTGTCGTATTTTTCAAAAATATCCACTACGACTGCCAGTCCTTTAAGGACTGGCAGTCGTTAAAAAACGATAAAAGGATAAGGG
>NQJH01000223.1 GCA_002256685.1 Methylococcaceae bacterium NSP1-2
TAGATGCGGTTTTTAACGCATTAAAAGTAGAGGTAGTGCCTTGGCTATAGATTACAATTTTGGTTCAAAAAGCACTAAAAAACGCTTTCTATGTAGGTACTAGAAACGATTTTGAAAAAATATTTACTTTTGCACGTCAATTTTGTTGATTACTTAAATACACTGATAACAGAGCTACCAACTAGTAACGCCTAATAAGCTGTTGATAATAAATCACTTCCTCTGTCTTTCCGCGCTTTGTCACACCATTAAGATAAATTTCGGCTTTCTTTAATAACATATTGACTGCGGCTTGCTGATTTTCATTTGATAATTGACCACTATCAATAATTTTTTGCAATGCGGTTATTCTAAACCTGTCCATGCCCCAGTGCTGTTGTGATAGCTGATCTTCATGTCCGCCGTACTTTTTTATTTGCGGTTCTTCAATCAATAACACAGGGTAATTTGCAGTGATTCTAAGCCATAAATCATAGTCTTCACAGGCAGGTAAGTTAGTATCAAATAGTCCAATTGCTGCAAATATCGAGCGATGTATCATAACGGTAGACGGTGACATTGCACATAACGGTAAACACTGAGTAAATATCCAGCCGCCTGTTTTTGCGTATTTTTTAGCAGGATTAACACGGACTCCATTGCGTATCCATAGCTCTTCAGTGTGACAAATTTTGCTGTCAGAACTAGCGATTAAAGCGGCTGACTGTCGCATCAGCTTTTCGGGTAACCATTCATCATCGGAATCCAAAAATGCCAGCCAATCGCCTGTCGTGTGCTGTATGCCCAGATTTCTCGCGCTACTAACACCTTGATTTTCTTGACGGTAATAACGCACGACTGGAAATTCTTTGCGCATCATTGCGTTTGTGCCATCGGTAGAACCGTCATCAATAACGACCACTTCAGTCGGTAGTAAGGTTTGAGCGAACACCGATAATAAGGCGCGTCTCAACAACTCACAGCGATTGTGAGTGGGAATAACAACGGAAATATTCATGAAAGATGCACGTCTTATTCCTTTGAATACAAACTTATCTGTTTTATTTGCATTAATGATTTCAATGCGTTTTCAGCCGTTTTATTGTTATCGGTTTTTGCTATATCCAGAGCCGTTTTGCCTTGTGAATTTTTACCATTTACATCTACACCCAACGATACCAATGTTTCATTATTATTGTACCGTGCGGCAATCATGAGTGCAGTTTCCTTATTATTTACCGTTTTGTTTATATCTGCGCCACGCTCAAGCATGAAAATGATGCGGTATTGCTTAGTGCGGAGTCACTAAAAAGGCATCGGCATAAATATCGGCTGATGAAGCCCCTTTAAGGAAAGTCATTTTTTTCGCTTGATTGACCATATCGGGATGACCGCAAAGAAATACTCGCCAGCCTTTCAAATCAGTCAGCGTCGCTAACGCAACATCGTTAGCACGTCCGTGCGTAAATCCGTCAGGAACATGATGACCCGATAAGCAAGGAATGTAATGAAAATTGGAATGTTGTTGAGCCAATTGGCGCATTTCATCAATTCGGTACAGGTCTTCAACTTCACGACTGCCATGAAACAGGTAAATAGGTCCAGAATGACCGTGTGCTAGTGCATCAGTTAAAATACCTGCTAAGGGTGCAAGTCCTGTGCCTGTACCAATTAGCAGTATGCCTTGTTCACGTCTTTCGGGTAGGTAAAAACAATGCCCGCGTGCTTCGGATACAGCGATGGTGTCGCCTACTTTGATGTCATCATGTAGCCACGCGCTGAATTTGCCGTGCGGTAAGCGACGAATATGAAACTCTAAGGTGTTGTCTTCTTGCGGGGTGTTGGCAATTGAATAACTGCGCGTTAAGCCGTCAGCTCTTTGTAAATTAACAAACTGCCCCGCGTTAAACTCGAACGCATCTTTAAAAGCGATGGTTAGTAGCAACGTATTTCTATTGAGCATGTCGTTTACGACCACCGTGCCTTCGGTATAAAACTCTGATGAATCAGGGAGTTTAATGACCATGTCTTGTTCTGGATGACACAGACAGGCAAGAAAATGATTGTGGTTTTTTAGCGTATTTTTTAATCCAACTTGAGCAGCTTCTGGCGGCTGAGTGTCTGGACTGCGTACTAGGCAGCTATGGCAAGTGCCTTTTTTACAAGCGTAAGAAATAGCAACATTTTCCCGCAATAACGCATCAAGTACGCTTTCATCGGGTTGGCAAGTGTACGTCTGTTCTTCAATCGTTAATTTATACATGGTTCTACCATTAAAACTGACTCCCTAATGTTCATGATAAAACATTAGGGAGTCGGGCTATAGTCTTTATCTGCCTAATACATCGTTGCGAGTGGTTTCACAAATCGCCACGACTTCGGCAATGAGTTCTTGAGGCACATTTAATTCTTCCAATGTTGCCCCTAAATTTTCTACCACTGCGTCGAAATGGCTATCATTTAAGCCCATTTTAACAAGACGGGCATGACCTTTGCGCATATCTTCGCCAGTGTAGTTATGTGGACCGCCAAATGCCATTGTTAAAAATGCTTTTTGTTTTGCCGCTTGTTTTTCCATATCAACGTTGTCGAAAAAGCGGTTGATACGATAGTCATTCAAAACTTTGCGATAAAAAATATCAACGGCTGCATTAACTGCCGCTTCGCCACCTATTCTATCGTACAGTGTTTGCTCATTTTTTGAGTCAGTCATTATTATTTCCTCAGTTGTTATTATGGGTTGTTTGTAACCAAAAAAGTGGGGCTACGCGAAAATAATAACAACTAAATTCAACTTATACAATTTATAACTGTTAAAAGTTATTTCTGTCAAAAGCAGCGTGTCTGTTGTTATACTTTCAAACGATAGCGCGAATTAACAGAAGGTATTTTTATGACTGAGAAAATCAAACCACGGCAGCAGCAAATTTTAAAACTGCTACTGGAAAATAAAACGGGACTCAGTATTGATGAGATTGCGATGGCATTGGATATTTCGCGTAACGCGGTGCAACAGCATTTTGCGGTGCTGGAAAAAGACGGTTATATACAGACGGGGATGGTTAATAAAACCGCCGGTCGTCCTGTGCGTCGTTTTGTGTTGACTGAAGCAGGCATTAACAGTTTTCCAAAGCAATATGCGTGGTTTTCTGAACTCATTTTGACCGATTTAAAAAACGAAATGGGATCTGAAGCGTTTCAGCGTTATCTGCATAAATTGGCGAGTAATTTGTCACAAAGCTTATTACCGCAATTTATCGGAAAACCAACTGAAGAGCGGATTGACGCATTACTCAACGTGATGGACAGCTTGGGTTTTAAAACCAAAAAAGTGACCGATTCAGATAGTAATGAACCAATGATTGAAGCCTGTAACTGCATTTATCATGACCTCGCTCAAAAACATGAAGAAATTTGCGAATTTGACAGGACACTGATGTCTTCTTTACTGGATAAAGACATTGAACAAGTGGAGTGCATGGCAAAAGGCGGTGCGGTTTGTTGCTTTAAACTTATTAACAAAAAATAACGGACACATTGTATAGTGCAGTAGTACCGTCTTCTATGTCGTTTAACAATTCCAAGCTATAACTCCATGCAGCCTACTTTTATACACCTCAGACTCCACAGCGAATTTTCTCTAGTAGACGGTATCGTTAAAATCAAACCGTTGGTTAAGCGATTGCTGGAACTAAATATGCCTGCGATTGCGGTCACTGAGCACAGTAATTTATTTTCGCTGGTTAAATTTTATAAAACCACCACAGGGCAGGGCGTTAAACCGATTGCGGGCGCGGATGTATTGATTGTTAATTCGGATGATGCCGCTAATCCGTACCGTTTAACCTTGTTAGTCAATAATCATGCCGGTTATGTCACGCTGACCGAATTAATTTCTAAAGCCTATCAAGAAGGACAGCATCAAGGTGTACCGATGCTTAAGACTGAATGGATAGTTGATAATCATGCGGGTTTGA
>NQJH01000224.1 GCA_002256685.1 Methylococcaceae bacterium NSP1-2
TTCATGCGCGTCAACGTGTTTGGCTAATTCAATTAAAAGATGGGCGTGACTGGGTTCAGCGGGTTTTTCTTTGAGTTTTAAAATATCGCGGTAATATAATATTAATTGTCTGAACCCTGCGGCTAACTGACTCCGAATTAGATTTTGTAATGTATTTTTTAGCGCAATTTCGGTAGGCAAGCCTTCTTTCAGAACATCCAACTGTTTAGCAAGCGTTGCGATACTGCTAAACAAATAACCCAACTGGTTTTTTAATTCGGTAGCGTCGTCTTTATGTTCACGATTATTTAAAAAATCAAAAGACGCTTTGATATTACTTTTGTAATATTCAACATCTTGTATCGCCGCTAACGCCAGTTGTACCGATACATCACGACTGAAAAACGCCTCCCAATCCCCCGTCACGGTATTATTGTTGCCATAAAAGTTTAAATACCGCGCGTAAGCTTTGGCAAACACCACCGCATTCTCAATTTTTCGCTCATCGACCTGCACATAAGTGGGCTTCAATTGTTCAGAAACACGCTTATCCTGACTGGTTCCTTGATGAATCAGTTTTAAGCTGTCAATGTTTGCTTTGCATTCGTTAGGCGTTGTCATAATCAAACACTATCAGGCAAAAGGTTGACGGTGGTGGTTAGATTAATATCAGTCCCTTGCAATTTGTAGTAGGGATAAACAAAATTGAATCTTGAATTAGTGCTTTTAACCCGATAAACAATTTCTATCAGCACGATACCTTCCAGCTCTTGGCTATCATCCAGTTTTACGGTTTCTAGCTGAATGCGCGGCTCGTGGTACAAAATGGCAGATTCGATGTTATCCGTCATCAAGGTTTTCATGCGGGTATCAAGACTTTCAAACAACAATTCATCCATATTGCAACCATATTGCGGCAACATGATTCGTTCACCGCGTAACGTACTGAGCAATATTTCCAAACTGGAGGCAATATCGTCTTCTCGTTCCAGCATGTTGACACCGACACTGCCAGAATCGAAAGACGGTGGAAAAGACCAGCCGCGACCCAAAAAAGAATTATCCATACTAACCTCCTATTAACACAGTCAACGCACCCGGCGGCATAACAACACCCCCTGCTACGGTTGGATCAGCAATTCTGGCGGCGGGCATTCCTCCAATCATTACCGTTGCCGAGCCTTTGATGATGGCATCGACACCACAGCTATCGCCCATGCGGGCGGCGGGTAGTCCAGCAATAAATACCGTTGGCGCACCGGGTGGCACAATAGGCACAGGAGAACCCAAGGTCGCGCTACTAACAATCATATCGGTGATGCGTGCGGCGGGTAACATTTCTATAGCCCTGTCTTTAGTTAATTTGAACCATGCCACCTTGAATAACGGTTGTGGCACTGCCTTTTATTGTGGTGCTAGCTCCAGACACTTCAGCACTACCGCTACCGGATGCTTTGAATGATGTTTGCGCTTTTAACTCAACAGCCATGCCTTCAATTTTGACATCTTTAGCGGCTTTTAAAATCAGGTCTTTACTGCTTTCTATTTTAATACCACTGTCATTCATCGTAATTTTGTTGCTATTTTGGTCTTCAAATACAATACCTTTGTCTTCATCGGAAATGGTTATTTTGTTACCACCGGGCGTTTCTAAGGTGATGATTTTTTTTTCATCATCAAACGTAAACTTCATTTTTTCGCGGCTGACATAACCTTTGCGGTGATTGTCATCTTTGGCAGGTTCTGGCGCGGGTTTCGCGCTACTGTGACACATACCCAAAATAACCGGATAACGCGGATCATCATTAAGAAATCCGACAATTACCTCATCATCGATTTCAGGACGGAAAAATGTACCGCGATCTTTACCCGCATCCAAGGTTGCAATCCGCGCCCAAATACCTTCTTCCTCATTATTAATCATCGGCAATCGAACTTTGATACGGTCTTCGCCATCGGGATCATTTTCCAGTACGGTGACGATACCGATTTGCAAGCCACTAACAGCTGGCAGTAAGCCCGATGCTGGAAGTGGGCGCAGGTTATAAGTCTCGGCGACTAGTTCCGTATTCAAACCTAACTGCACATCGGTTTCCCAGTTGCCTTTAGCAAAACTATGGCGAATACCTGACACATACAGTTTGCCTTCAAAGCGTTCGCCGATACCGACTATTTCAATCACTTTACCCGGCATAACACCCGCAAAGCCTTGAAATTTTGCCCGACCACGCACTTTGGCTAACCGCTCTTTCAATAAACGACCATCCGCCCACGCCTGTAATTCGGGTTGGCTCAGTTTGCCGCCGTGTCTGATGTTATGAGCCTCACCACCGATTACCTTAGCAAGGTCACTAGCAATCAGATTACCATTGTTGGTGGTAGTCGGCTCTTTGGCTTCCGTGCTGACTAATTCCTGATCCGTTGCATTCCAACTATGGGCAGTAACGCCTTTGCTTTGCCAGCGAGCATCGATTTCTGCATCCAGTTCCAGCAGTGTCGCGCCATATTGGACTTTAAGCACTGATTGTTCGGCAGTCGCAGGCGGTGCAACAATAATTTTGCCGTCTTCAACTTTTACAATCAAACCGTTAGCTTCGGCACGGCATAATAGAAAATCCCAATCACTGGCATCGTATTGCACGACTTCTTTAAGTTCCACTTGCGTTGCGGTGATGTCTTTTTGCAAGCCGTACACGCCAATAATTTCTTCCATAATGTCGCTGTCTTTTTTATCGGTGTAATAGCGACTATTAGCCCCACTAGTCATTTTTACCGCCTCATCGCGGCATTCCAAAATCAATAAATTGCCGCTTTTGCGGATTTTGATACTGTGTTTAACAATAATGCCTTTGAAAATTGAGTCATTTTGTGAGCGATAACCGAGCTGAATTTCAATTTTTTTGCCGGGTATAAAATGCGCTGTGTTACTGGCTTTAAAGGTCGCTTTAGCCGCCTCTCCATCTTGCAAATGAATAGTGGCAGTGGGAATTCGATTTAATTCGCGGGTGACATAAACAGACAATACATGAAATTCTCCAGAAATTTCCGCGCCGTCGATAAGAATAGCCGCCGTACACACATCAGGTGTTGCTGGCGTTGGAATGGTCGATTCGTTGCTCACGATGCTTTAACCGTTTTAGCTAACGGTGGAAAAATAAGTTCCGTTCCTTGCGACAGAAAACGGAAATTGCCCAGACCATTGACTTCAGCCACTTGCAGATAATACTTAGGGTCTCCATAAATTTGTTCACATAGTAAAGGCAGGGTATCGCCCGCTTTAACTTTGCGAATATGGGTTAAATCAGCGGATTTTTTATCTTCCTGCAACGCACGTTTTGTCTCTTCGACACTACTTTTAAACTTTACTTTGGCAACTGCGCGAATCGGTGTACCGTCAGGTTTAAACAATTTATAGTTAATACTGACTTCGGTTGCGCGTCCTTTAAAAATAGAATTCTCTCCCCACACTAGCTTTAAGTGCCGAGGTTCGTGAGAATCGCCTTTGTATTCAAGCAATGCCCGCTTGAATTGCTTAATACTGTCAACAATAGAATCTTGCGGTTGTCCTGCGCCATCAACAGGCGGATTACCTTTTTGAGTACGCCACTCACCATCAATAATGCCCGTCCCATCGAATAAAAATTCAAAAGACATTTCCAGTGGTTCGGTGCTTTCATACTTTAATTGCTTACCACTAGTGCCTTGTCCCTGTGATTCGGCAAATTTGAATTTATACTCAACGGTATAGGTTTCTGGATTAATTAACGCCTCAAAAGAATCATCCGCATTGCTTGAAACGCCGTTCTCGCATTTTTTGGAATCCGCATAAGCCAGAATCAGCATTTTTTCTAATTTACCAGTATCAGTAGCCATTAGCGTTCTCTTTTATTTTGCAATATGTCTAATACCTGTTCAACACATTCAGCAACAATTGCGTCTTTATCGCCACCGCCGCCGCTCCCACTGTTACTTTCTCCCTACTGCCATTAAGTTAATGCAGGAGTAAAACAGCTTCAGCTGTTTTTTTGCCAATAGCTAAAGCTATTGGACTCCTGTGTGTGCCAGCTACAAAATACTAAAGTAGCGATACGTCAATTCCAGCGTTTCAATAACAACCGCACTTTCATTGGCATTCAAATCGCTAACTAGCCATTTTTTCGGAATGGCGTGGACGACGTTCCAAGTGCGTAACGCTTCGCTTTTTTCGTTCATTAAAATCACGCTCACATTCGCGGGTTTAAATGCCCGATGATTGAACGCATCAAGGAACCAGTTCAACACGGTTGAGTTCGTCAACATGCCGCGTTTTAATACCAAATCGGTATATTTGGTGCGTACTGGTAACTTGTGTTCAAAGCGATTTTCGCCGCCTTCTTTAAAACTCTCGTAATCGTACTCAACCGACAAGCCCGATACTGACTGAAAGCGCAGGTCATTTTTGTCCTTGCTAATATCGAATTCTACTTTGTAGTAAAACCCTAGCGGCGGATAGTAATCAATGGTTTTTTCTGACATATCGGGCTAAGCCTTGGTTATACTTTCATTAATTTCAAACCTTCATGCGCAACTTCGATGCTTTCTACCGCAATTTCATTAGCATCAGATTTAAGATCAGGCGCGGTGACTTTAACGGGAAAGCAGCGTGCTGCTGACCAAGCGGCAACAGGAACGTGTTTTTCATTGAGCAGTCGTATGGTCAAATCGCGGCGATTATTAACGCGCTCATTGGCTATTTCTTCTAGCCAAGTGTTGTAATCAAAATCGCCTTCAAATTTACCGCGTTTTAAGGTGATGTTGGCGTTTTTGACCATACCCGGCATGGCGATTTTGTTGAAGTCTTTGCTGTCGCTATGTCGGTATTCGATTTTTTCTCTTTCCATCACCAGCCCTGTGACTTCGGTAAAGCTGATTTTTGTGCCGCCCCAGTCAACTTGGAAATGAAACCTTGGAATTGGATATTCTTGTGCCATGATAATTATCCTTTTTGCTAGTTGTTAAGATTCAGCCAGTTTGTGTGAGAACCTGAGAATAATAAATTCCGCTGGACGCACTGCCGCCATGCCGATTTCAATAATTAATCGACCTTCCAAAATATCGAGCGGGGTCATGGTTTTACCCAAACCGACCCCTTGTAACGCACCTTGCCGCCATAGCACGGTAAGAAAATTTTCGATCATGGCTTGTACTCTTACCCAAGTATTGGCATCGTTGGGTTCAAAAACGAATGCTTCAGTGGCTTTTTTAACCGATTCTTCAACAAAATTAAAAAACCGCCGCACACTGACATAACGCCATTCATTGTCATTACCTGCCAAGGTTCGTGCGCCGAATACCAGCGTGCCTTTGCCGGTGAAACTACGAATAGCGTTAATCGATTTTCCACTGTTTGGATCAATATTAAGGTTATCCAGTTCGGAG
>NQJH01000409.1 GCA_002256685.1 Methylococcaceae bacterium NSP1-2
AGCGACATCTCTCACATAAGGAATGGCGGCTTGGGCAACTTTTTGTTTCAATTCATCTTGGGTCATTTTAGCTTCCTGTAATTTCAAAAAAGTGAATAATTGGTGTGCGATAATACCGCATAAGCTCTTATTATTCAGCCGATTTATTAATCATGCCCCTAAATTACCTAGAAAAAATATTACGCGCCAAAGTTTACGAGGTGGCGATTGTCACCCCCTTAGATTTAGCGACTTCGTTGTCAGAACGCTTGGCTAATACCGTGTTATTAAAACGTGAAGATTTGCAATCGGTGTTTTCGTTTAAATTGCGCGGGGCTTACAACAAAATGTCGCTGTTAAGTGAGTTGGACAAAGCCAAAGGCGTGATTGCCGCCTCAGCGGGTAATCACGGACAAGGTGTGGCGTTATCAGCAAAAAAACTGAACATCAACGCGCTGATTGTCATGCCCACCACCACGCCAGAAATTAAAAGCAAAGCCGTGCAGGCAATGGGCGCGGAGATTGCCTTATTTGGTGATTCGTACAGTGAAGCCTACAGCTATGCCAATGACTTAGCCGCACAAACGGGTCGCGTGTTTATTCATCCTTATGATGACCCCGATGTGATTGCAGGGCAGGGGACAGTGGCAATGGAAATTCTCAGACAACACACGGGGGCTTTGAATGCAATTTTTGTCCCTGTCGGTGGTGGTGGATTGATTGCAGGTATCGCCATTTATGCAAAATTTGTTCGCCCTGATATAAAAATTATCGGCGTTGAACCCCTTTCGTTTAGCCAAACGTTATGTGGATGAAGTCATCACCGTTAGTACCGATGAAATTTGTGCCGCGATTAAAGATATTTTTGATGATACTCGCTCAATTGCTGAACCTGCGGGCGCGTTAGCGATTGCGGGGTTAAAAAAATATGTACAACGTGAGCAAGTCACAGGGCAAACATTTGTCGCCATCGACAGCGGCGCAAATATTAATTTTGACCGTTTGCGTTATGTTGCAGAACGCGCTCAAGTCGGGGAACACCGAGAAATTTTATTAGCGGTGACTATTCCTGAAGTAGCGGGGAGTTTTTTAAATTTTTGTCAGTTGTTGAGTGAGCGCAATATTACTGAATTTAACTATCGCTATTTTGATGCGACACAGGCACAGGTTTTTGTCGGCATATCCAGTAGTGGCTTAGAAAAAGATAGAGCAACCGTCATTAACCAATTACAACAACAAGGTTTTAGCGTTATTGATATAACCACAAATGAGTTAGCAAAAGAACACATTCGTTATATGGTCGGTGGTCACGCGCCCTACAAACTTAATGAAGTGGTTTATAGCGTTGAATTTCCAGAACGCCCTGCCGCGTTATTAAAATTTTTAACGGCATTGGACAGCCGCTGGAATATTAGCTTATTTCATTATCGCAATCACGGTGCAGCCTTTGGTAAAGTATTAATCGGCATACAAATACCCGCTAACGAGCTATCTGCTTTTCAATATTGTCTGAATGAATTAGGTTTTACTTATGAGGAAACAACCCATAATGTCGCTTATCGGTTATTTTTAGGTGGTATTAAGTGAATGAGTGTAACTCTCAGCTCCTTGGCTGAGTAGTTACAAAAAAACCGTTATTTTTGCTGGTATGACGTAGCAATAGACCTGTCAGGTTTTTAAAACCTGACAGGTCTGGGATTAAGAGCTAAGCAATCCAGACTGAACCAGCTGCTGAACCTGTGGTGCTAACACTTTGAGCAGTAACACCGACTAATTCCACCAAGGTATCAGTGACACCGCCATCTTGGAACACAAACGTATTACCTTCGGAAACAAAAGCAACGGTATTACCTCCGGTGATATTAGCTTCCACATAGCTTAATACATTGGCTAAATTAGTCGCCGCAGTGACAGCGACTGGGGTGTCATAAGTGCCAAGACTATCAAAGCTGATAATGCCATTGGTAATACTGTGGCTACTGATTGCATTCGCTCCTGCACCAATATCAACACCATCGCCCGTTCCATTAGCGGCAATAAGAACATTGGATAAATCAAGTCTATCAACACCTACACTCGTGGGGCTACT
>NQJH01000410.1 GCA_002256685.1 Methylococcaceae bacterium NSP1-2
CGATAAAGAATCGAGCATCGCTTTATTTGCGTCATCACACACTTGCTGTTTGCGCGTATCGGCGATGTGTTCGGCGGCAGTTAATAATTTAGTAATCGGCTGGCGTTGTTTATTTAAAAAGGCAACGATTTGTTGTTTATCAAACGTTTGTCCTGTTTCAATTAAATCTGAATGCACGACAATGTCGGTCAAATCCTTTTGGGTTTGATCGATTAAAATACGAATCGGCGTATGCGGTAAAAATCGTCCGATTTGTAATTCAGCAGGCGCACTGCATTCGATAATAAACAAACACTCTAATAGAAACTGTCCACCGCGTAGCTCAGGGTGTTTAATCACACTGATAGCCGCATTGCCAGTTTCACTGGATAACACCATATCCATTGCCGCAGTGACTAAGGGATGTTCCCACGTTAAAAATTGTATTTCTTCACGCGCTAACGCACACGCCCGATTAGCGGTAATCGTCATCCCCTCTTCGGGCAGTTCAGGAAAATGTGACACCCGCAAATGATCACTGGGTTTTACAATAAAACAATCTGCCGAATGAAATTCAGTATCTACCCCATAACATTCAAACAAATCTTCCATGTATGGCCACAGCGAGCCTTCTTGTTCGTAGGTGTTAATCTGGTTTATCAGCACATCCGCTTCTTCTTTGCGCATTTGGGTTTCCAATTCTGCACTCAGGTTTTTTGTTTTAGTAATAAAGCCATCAATCGCCGCTTGGTCATCACTGTGCAATATCGCTGTCAGTTCTTCATGTAACAGATCAGCCACTTGTGCAGCAGAAGAACTGTTACACCGAAACGCATTCAAACCTTCATCATACCAACGATATAACACTGCTAAATCACTGTGTTGTAAGTAAGGAATATGAATTTGAATAATGTGTTTTTGACCGATACGATCCAAACGTCCGATACGTTGTTGTAATAAATCGGGATTGGTCGGTAAATCCCACAACACCAAATGATGAACAAATTGAAAATTTCGCCCTTCACTGCCAATTTCTGAGCAGATTAATAACCGTGCGGTACTGTCTTGATCCGCAAAATAAGCGGCAGCGCGGTCGCGTTCAATGATACTCATGCCTTCATGAAACACAGCGGCGGCAATACCCGCACGATTTCTTAGCGTTTGTTCCAAATCAATTGCGGTTTGCGCGTGTTTGCAGATTAACAAGGCTTTTTTGCCCGCTAATTTTTTGACTTGTTTCACTAACCAAGTGTAACGCGGATCTTGTTGCAAATCGTTATCCGAGGCAACACCCTCTAATGCGTAGCCATGACGCTCACGTTCTGGAAAACCTTGCACAGTTTGCCGTGAATTTCTAAATAAAATCCGTCCTGTGCCATGATGGTCTAACAAAATAGTAATTAACGCTGATCGCGCCGCAGATGATTTTTCTGGGTCATTTAGACTAGCCAACAAACCACTGACATTATCATCTTTCAGTAGTGTGCTTAACATTGCCGTCGCGTTGTCATCTAACGGTTTATCCGCAAGCAATAATTTTGCCGCATGAGCAACCGGTTCAAACAAACGTTCTTCTTCAAGAAACGCCGCAAAACTATAAAAACGGTCAGGGTCTAGCAAACGCAAACGCGCAAAATGACTTTCTTTGCCGAGTTGTTCAGGCGTTGCCGTTAACAAAATCAAGCTAGGTGATAATTGCGCCAATTGTTCAACAAATAAATAATCCGCACTAGGAGCTTGCTCACTCCACGCCAAATGATGCGCTTCATCGACAATCACCATGTCCCAATCCACTGCTAAGGCTTGCTGTTGACGGCGCGGATGTTTAGCAAAAAAACTCTGACTGCATAAAATCAGTTGTTCCGTTAAAAACGGATTGTCATTCGCAGAACGGCTGGTTGCTTCGTCATCTTCCAGCCCATCATCACCAAATTCTTCCAAACACCGCCCTTCATCAAAAATGCTAAAGCGTAGATTAAAACGGCGACGCATTTCGACTAACCATTGATGTAACAGACTTTCTGGGACAATAATCAACACCCGA
>NQJH01000034.1 GCA_002256685.1 Methylococcaceae bacterium NSP1-2
TATGAAAAATATCCATTCTGGGGAAATAAACAGATGACAGTGTTGTTAGTTAATCGTTTTTCAGTAATGAATGGCGCGTGCGGTGTTATTCCCCATAACTGAGGACAACGCCGCACTAGAGGGTGAAAGTATTGATTGTTGGCATTCAAAAATAGGCTTTGGATTCCTAACACAGGTAGTGGGTTCAATCTGTTATTTAACAGACTATCAGGATGAAAATTATGGAGTCCAATCGCTTTAGCTATTGGCGAATCGCAAAAAGCTAACGCTTTTTGACTCCAGATTTAACCCACCTCCCTAAATCAGATACTTATTCAGACAATGATGTCAAATAGCTATACAGGTTAATAGCTTGACTATCTAATTCTAATTTCTTGCGTATGTGTTTGCGATGAATGCCGACAGTGCCCGGTGAAAGACATAAAACCGTTGCGATAAGTTTGGTGGATAGCCCTTGTCTAACCATAGATGCCACTTGTATTTCGGCAGGGGTTAACTTTTGGTAGACAGAAGATAAACTGGTATCTCGCCCATAGAATTTCACCAGTTGTTGTAAGTTATCTTCAAGAATATTAATTAAGCGTGTTTGATTTTTATCGTTATTCGCCCCTTTCAATCGTTTCAAAAAAGGTAATACCGTTCCTTCTACCTCGCGTGACAGCGCGTTTTGTGCATCGCACTTATCGGCTTCTCGGTGTCTGAGCAAAACGTTGAGAGTGGTATTAATCTTTGTGGAGTCTTCTCTGATTTTTTCTAATTCTTCTTGTGTGCTTGCTACCTGATTTTCTAACCGCTCACGGGCATCAAGCAACACTTTTTCCGCTTCTTTTTGTGCAGTGATGTCAGTGAACGAACCGACATAATGGGTGACTAAGTCATCGGTATCAATGACAGAGGTAATGGTAAGCCAGACGGGAAATATAGTGCCATTCTTGTGTTTATCCCAGATTTCGCCCTGCCAGTAACCATCGCGTTCTATAGCTGCCCATATACTCTGAAAAAAAATCTCGTCATGTAGCCCAGAACGCAGGAAAGAAGGGGTGTGTCCTATTATTTCTCTAGCCGAGTAGCCGGTGATATGAGTGAATGCCTGATTCGAACTTATGATGAACTGTTGTTCATCCGTTATGATGATGCCCGCCTGTGTTTCAAAAGCGGCGGCGGCAATGCGCAACCGTTGTTCGATGCGTTTGCGCTGAGTGATATTCATCACGACACCGGTCATGCGCAGGGCATTGCCTTCGGTATCGCGCTCAATCACTTTACCGCGATCCATTACCCAAAGCAACGCGCCCGATTTGTTACGAATGCGGTATTCAACGGTAAAAAATGGCGTGTAGCCATCGAGATGCGCGGCAAGTGCTTTTTGTACACACGGAAGGTCATTGGGGAAAACGCTTTGTTTCCAGAAAGTAATGTGAGGCTCGATTTCCTCCAATGGATAGCCGCATATATCCGTCCAGCGTTCATCGAAACTGCAATCCCCCGTTTGAATGTTCCAATCCCATGTTGACAATTCTGAACCATCCAAAATCGCAGTAAGACGCGCTTCGCTCGCTTGCAGCGCATCTTCTATTTGCTTACGAGCGGTAATGTCAGTAATGGTGAGGCGTAGCACGGGCAGGGTATCGTTCGAGTCTATGCGTAGGCAATCAATGTGCGCGTATAAGGGCGACCCGTCGGCGCGGAGTAGGTTTAGTTCACACTGATGTTTTCCACCCTGTTGCTTAATATGCAGGAAATGATGATACCAACGCTCTCTGTCTTCGGCGGTAATATAGACGGCAAACCGCTGACGAGTCAGTTTCACGCGCTCCACGCCGAGCAGTGTGGCAGCTGTGAGATTGATTTCAGTGATGATACCGTCTAGGTTAAGGGTGAGATAACCGACAGGGGCGAATTCGTATAAATCAACGTAGCGGTCACGGGATTCCTCTAAAGCAAGTTGCGCTCGACGTAATTCTTCATTCTGCATTTCCAGTTCAATCTCATGTACACGCAGTTCGTGTAAGAGTTCAGTGGTGTTTGTGAAGGGTAATGCAATGGGTTTGGCTTGATCGAGTTTGCCCTCGGCATTTTCACGCAACTGTTGTTGTAGCTGTTCGATAATTTCGTTGTTTTTGTTACTCATAGTGTTATTAACTCCATCGACAGCAGAATCATGGGTAGTAGCCCCGTCTTACCAACAATGCGACGGGTATTTATTAGTAGTTTGCGGTGACCAATAACAGGGAAGTCATGCTCCAGTACAGTGCCTTCAACAGTTAAATTTGTTGATAAAACGGTTGTTAGCAATTTACGCAAAGCGGGGATGTCCCATTGTTGCTCACCAATCTGATAAATTTCTCGACCCACAGTGTCTTTTTGGCTGAGTTGAAATTCTGAATAAAACGAGTCACTAGCAAAAATTACGGTTAGATTACCATCAAGTACCACGAATGGCGCACGAATAGTATTGACGATACCTTCAGCGACGGTCAGTGCCTCTTGTGTCACTATCGCCTGAATGCGTGTAGTAATATCAGTGAATGTTAGCACGACCCCGTCAATCATGTTATCCAGCGAGCGATAAGGTTGAATACGCACCAGCATCCAAGTATCGTCGTTAATATGTATTTCACGTTCATAAGGAATCAGTGAATCTAGCACATTTTGGGCAGCAATTAGCAAATCATTTACTTCCACAACAACCCCCTTGATGTCGTTTAACGGTCGTCCTACATCTGAGGCAATTAATCGATAGAGACGAATCGCTTCGCGCGTGAAACGGCGGATTACCAAGTGTTGATCAAGAAAGATAATGCCAACATTGACGTTATCCAGCAAGTTTTTCATATCGTTCTGCATATCGGCTAGTTGTTCGATTTTTGCTTGCAGTTCTGAATTAACGGTAATGAGTTCTTCATTGACTGATTGTAGTTCTTCTTTGGAAGTTTCCAATTCTTCATTACTCGATTGCATTTCCTCATTAGTCGATTGCAGCTCTTCATTGGCAGACTTAAGTTCTTCGTTGAATGCCTGTTGTTCTTCAATGTTGACTTGATAGCTTTCTTTCAGGTAGAGCAGATCATGCTCTAGTTCTTCGATACGCACTAATTCAGCGGTTTTAGCAACTGACTTGCGTGACGTTTTTTTTGGCTGGGCGACATCCTGAAAACTCACCAGCAATTGGTTATGATGATTATTTGAGTTAGGCACGGGTCGAACACTCAGGCTAACGGTGGTAAACCCGCCATTGGTTTTAACCTGTATTTCTCGATTTAGTGTCAGTACACCCTTATTAGCTGCTGCGTAAATAGCGGCACGCAACTCCAGATTCAAGCCCTCGCGTGCCATGTCAATGATGTTGATAGAAGCCTCACCAAGCGCGGGGCGTAGGTATTTTCCGGTATCGCCATGTACATAAATAATATGACCCTTAAAATCGGTGATGACCGAGGCAGGTGCGAAAAATTGGGCTAATAGCTTCGGCATCGATTCAGAAACGTTGATTTCCTTGTTCGTTTTGGTAATTTTTTCCAGCGCCTTACTGTTGTGTGAGGTCTCCAAAATCGAGGGATTGGTTATCCGCATATAAGTAGAAGCCGAGCTATGAGTGGCACGGTAAAATTTCCATTGACGATTAACCACTGAAAACAGTTCGGTATGGTTGCCAATACCTTCCGATGGCGACAGGAACAAAATACCATTGGGATTGAGCGCGTAATGAAAGGTCGGAATCAATCGATTCTGCAATTCATGTCCTAAATAGATCATCAGATTACGGCAACTGAGCAAATCAAGCTTAGTGAAGGGCGGGTCTTTAATCACGTTTTGAATAGCGAACACCACCATTTCACGGATTTCTTTTTTTATTTGATACTGGGTGTTTTCTTTGACGAAGAAGCGGCGTAGCCGTTCTGGGGTAATATCCTGAGCGATATTGAGCGGATAAAGACCAGCGCGGGCGATGGCAATCGCTTCATCATCCAAGTCAGTGCCGTATATCTGTACTCGAAATTCCTGATGTGTCTCCTCCATCAGTTCGCGTAGTAGTATGGCAATCGAGTAGACTTCCTCGCCCGTTGAGCAACCTGCCACCCAGATGCGAAATACCGAGTCATCGGTTTTATGCTTGCACAGAGACGGCAGAATATCCTTTTGTAGCACCGCAAAAGCCTCTGCATCCCGAAAGAAACTGGTGACATTAATCAACAATTCTTTAAACAGTATGTGTACTTCGGTTGGGTTTTCTTTGAGATAACGGGCATAAACATCGATGTTATCAATATTGTGTTTAAACATGCGTCGCTCGATACGCCGATCGATAGTGCTTTGTTTGTATAACGAAAAGTCGTGACCTGTGATGGTGCGTAATTGAATCAGTACGCGCTTTATGCCAGTCACCTTTTTGGGGGTAGCGTATATGTCACCGCAGTGAATGCCCGCTTGCAGTATCGCCCACATTTTATCGACTGGCAGAATGCGCGTCGCATAACCAGCATGAATGACACTGCTTGGCATCCCATCATATTTAGCGGTGAGCGGTTCTTGTACCAGCATAATGCCGCCCGCGCCAACAATAGCCCGCGCCCCCTGTGTACCATCACTACCCGTACCCGAAAGAATAATGCCAATGGCGTTTTCTTGCCGATCTTCAGCCAGTGATCGTAAAAAACTATCAATTGGTAAACGCTGCCCACGCGGTATCGTCGGTATATTTAGTTGCAGCTCGCCATGAAAGATTTCCATATAGCGGTTAGGTGGAATGATATAGACATGATTGGGTTCGACGGGGATTTGATCCAGTGCCTCAATCACTGGCATGGCGGTCACACGTTGCAAAATATCAGCGAGTAGACTAGCGTGACAAGGATCGAGGTGTGGCACTAACACGAACGCCATACCGCTATCGGCTGGCGCGTGATGAAAAAATTTCTCAAATGCTTCTAAGCCACCAGCCGATGTCCCTATGCCGACAATGGGGAAAGGTGCGGTTATACTTTTAGACACGTCAGCGGGTAGGGTGGTGGTAATCATTGAAATAGATATTTTCCGTCACGCCTTGCCAATTTTTGAATTGACTGTCGATAATCAGTAATTGTTTAACGTTTTTGACTAATAAAGACATTGTATTACCTATTTTCATGCGAGTGGTGGTGAAACTAAGGAATGAGCATCTTCTGTGCCATGATTTTTTGATTTGCTGATTTGCTGATTTGCTGATGCTCTAGGTGTTTATAATTATCAATAACTACTACTAATAGATGTCATATATAGATAGTTTTTGTCGCTATGTGACTAAATCTCAATAGTAACAAAACAACTTTAGCTGTTTTCTAGCTAGTGTTCAATAGGCAAAGCTTGACCTCGATTTAGCATTACCTAATTTATAACCAATAGCTAACGCTATTGGACTCCTGATTATTGCTTAATCGAGATGATACACTTGTGACTGAATTCCTGCATTCTTGCTGCAATGACGGTTCATTTTTCTACTTGTGCGTAACCTCAGTCAGCTAGCCATTTTCGTTAAATTTTCAATTATGACAATAATATTTTTTGCTTTATAACTGATTATGATAGCATTTAAAAAAACACATAAAACGGAGTGTCTAACCATGACTAAAACCACTATTAAGTCCGCATCTAAGGTCAGCGCACAGACTATCGCTGAACCCGATGTCGATGACGATGAACTTTTTGATACCGGCGATTATGTTCCGCCTCTACCTGTTAGTCTCGATGAAGAAACAACAAAAAGAGACGCACGCCGAAAAATTGAAATTTATTGGGAAAAGAAACGCTTAAAAGAACAATTTGAAGATTTTGATGATTCTGAATTTGGCTTTTAACTGCACAATTGAAACACCTTTAATCTTATAGCAATAATCCTTCTAGCGCGGTTTTTACCGTTTGCGTTCTTATTTGATGCCGATTACCCAAGTAGTGTTTTCTGATTACTTTCGCTGTTTCATTTTTATAACACCACGCAATGAATACCGTACCGACTGGTTTTTCTAAACTACCGCCATCAGGACCTGCAATACCTGTGACGGCAACCGCGCAATCGGCGGTGCTGTGTGCCAACGCACCCATCACCATTTCCACTGAGGTTTGTTCGCTAACCGCGCCATATTTTTCCAAGGTGGCAGGATTGACCGCCAGCATTTGTACTTTTGAAAGATTGCTATAAGTCACAAAACCTCGGTCAAACCACGCAGAACTGCCCGACACCTCGGTAATAATTTGAGCAATGCCACCACCGGTACATGACTCGGCGGTGGCTATCATTCTGCCGTTCGCTTTTAAGCATTGCCCCAGTTGTGTTGCCAATGCCACTAATTCAGCATCCATTATTTTTCCCCGTCTAAAAAACCATGAGTATAGAACAAAACCCGCATACCCCAATGATGCAACAATATTTGCGCATCAAAGCCCAATACCCTGAAACGCTGGTTTTTTATCGCATGGGGGATTTTTATGAATTGTTTTTTGATGATGCTAAAAAAGCATCTCAGTTATTAGATATTACTTTAACCAGTCGCGGCTCATCCGCAGGCGCACCTATTCCGATGGCAGGTGTTCCTTATCATGCCGCCGAAGCTTATCTGGCTAAGTTATTACGCAATGGCGAATCAGTTGCCATGTGTGAACAAATCGGCGATCCTGCGACCAGTAAAGGTCCTGTAGAACGTAAAGTCGTGCGTGTCGTTACACCTGCAACCGTCACCGATGAAGCCTTGCTGGAAGACCGAAAAGATAACTTATTAGTGGCAGTGTGCGAACTCGATAAACAGTATGCCTTAGCCAGTTTGGATTTAACCAGCGGGCGGTTCATTCTGCAACAAGTTACCACCGAATCCTTGTTACTCAGTGAAATTGAACGCCTCAATCCAGCCGAATTGCTCTACAGCGAAGACTGGACACTACCTACCAGTTTAAAACAACGCACCGGTTTATGCCGTCGCCCCGTCTGGCATTTTGACAGCGAAAGTGCGCGGCAACAATTATTAAAACAATTTAATACACTGGATTTAAAAGGCTATGGTTGCGATCACTTAACCACCGCCATTGCTGCCGCTGGCGCGTTATTACATTACGTCAAAGACACTCAACAAAGCGCGTTGCCCCATATACAAGGCATCACCACTGAAAGCAGTAATGACACCATTCTGCTAGACGCTGCCAGTCGGCGCAATTTAGAGCTGGATTTCCACCCGTCTGGACAAATCCAACACACGCTTTTTGGTGTGCTGGATAACACTGTTACCGCAATGGGCAGTCGCTGTTTACGGCGGTGGCTACATCGTCCGTTACGCGATCAAACCATACTCAAACACCGTTACGCCTGTATTGATAGCCTGCTCAACAATCGTTTACACCAAGCCGTACAAGCGCATTTACGTCATGTCGGTGACATTGAACGTATCAGCTCGCGTATTGCATTAAAATCTGCTCGTCCGCGTGATTTGCTGGTATTGCGTAACACCTTGGCTGTGCTGCCCGATTTACAAAAAACCTTAGCCACCAGTGATAACCCACAACTCAATCGCCTAAGTGGGCAAATCGGCGAACAACCCGCTTTAGTCGCCTTATTACAAGCCGCAATTATCGACAATCCGCCCGTGTTAATTCGTGATGGCGGTGTGATTGCTGAAGGCTATAATCGAGAATTAGACGAATTACGCAATTTAAGCCAAAACGCCGACCAGTTTCTAATTGATTTAGAAAACCGCGAAAAAGCCGCGACAGGTTTAAATCTCAAAGTCAATTACAACCGTGTTCACGGTTATTACATCGAAATTTCCCGTTTACATTCGGAAAAAGTCCCTGTCCATTACACGCGCAAACAAACTTTAAAAGGTGTAGAACGTTACATTACCGAAGAACTCAAAGCCTTTGAAGATAAAGTGCTGAGTGCTAAGGATAAGTCTTTAGTGTTTGAAAAACACCTCTATGAAGAGCTGCTCACCACCATCGCCGTTGACTTAATTCCCTTGCAACACTGCGCGACTGCTTTGGCAGAACTGGATGTACTGGTCAATTTCGCTGAACGCGCTGACAGCCTGAATTTATCACAACCCACGCTAGTGACTAAATCAGGCATATATATCGAAGGCGGTCGGCATTTAGTGGTCGAGCAAGTGTCCGATATTCCATTTGTCCCTAATGATTTAAACCTTTCCAATACGCGGCGCATGTTGGTCATCACGGGTCCAAACATGGGCGGAAAATCCACCTTCATGCGCCAAGCCGCGCTGATTGTCTTGATGGCGCATATCGGTAGTTATGTGCCTGCAAAATCCGCCACCATCGGCGCGATTGATAAAATATTCACCCGCATTGGTGCATCGGATGATGTCTCTAGTGGTCGCTCCACGTTCATGGTGGAAATGTCCGAAACGGCTAACATTCTGCATAACGCCACTGCAAAAAGCCTGATACTCATGGATGAAATCGGACGCGGCACCAGCACTTTTGACGGCTTATCGCTGGCGTATGCCTGTGCTGATTACCTCGCCAAAACCACCAAAGCCTTCACACTATTTGCCACGCATTATTTTGAACTCACCACGTTGGCAGATGAGCAACGCAGTATTCACAACGTGCATTTAGACGCAATGGAACACGGCGACAAAATCATTTTTTTACACGCTGTCAAAGATGGCGCGGCGAATCAAAGTTACGGCTTACAAGTCGCCGCTTTAGCAGGTGTCCCGTCTTCGGTGATAGATAAAGCTAAGCTGAAATTAAGACAACTAGAAGACAATGCCTATCTGGAACAACAAGCCGAAACCGGCACACAGCAATTGGATTTATTTTCAGTAAAAGACATTCATCCGGTGGTGGACAAACTAAAAGACCTAAACCCCGATGACCTAAGCCCTAGACAGGCATTAGAATTACTTTATCAGCTTAAAGACATGGTTTAGCAACTGCCAACAGTTAAGGAGTCCAATAGCTTTAGCTATTGGCTAGAAAACAGCTAAAGCTGTTTTACTCCTGATGTCACCCTTTAAAAATGACTCAAAAACAACGCCTAACCATGAAACTGTGTAGCATTCTTGCTCACACTATCCTACTATGCGTATCTTTTATCCTTTTGGTACGGCAGCAACTTCATTGACAGCATTAACTTCATTTTTTAAACCTAATGGCGCGTTGGCAAAAATCATCAAAGGTTATCAACCACGAGCGGCGCAGCTTGAAATGGCTGAAGCGATTGCAAAAGCCATAGACAGCCAACAACATTTAATTGCTGAAGCAGGCACAGGGACGGGCAAAACCTTTGCGTATTTAGTACCAGCGATTTTGTCAGGCAAAAAAGTGATTATTTCGACTGGGACGAAAAATCTGCAAGATCAGTTGTTTAATAAAGATTTGCCGTTGATTCGTAAAGCGATTAATCATCCATTTGTTGCCACGCTGTTGAAAGGGCGCAGTAATTATTTATGCACTTATCGCTTAGAAAATTCGCTCACCTCACACATTGGTTTTAGTCAAGCCGATGCGAAAGCCTTGGCAAAAATTAACACTTGGGCAAAACGCACTGAAACGGGTGATATTGCCGAAATGGCAAGCGTGGCAGACACTGATCCTGCTTGGTATCACGCCACGTCTACGCTGGATAATTGTTTAGGCTCGGATTGTGATGATTATGCCGATTGCTTTTTAGTACAAGCGCGTAAAAAAGCCAAAGAAGCCGATATTTTAGTAGTCAATCATCATGTGTTGTGCGCTGATTGGTCATTGCGTGATGGTGGTTTTGGTGAATTACTGCCCAATGCCGATGTGGTGATTATTGATGAAGCCCATCAATTGGCTGATACGGCGAGTAATTTTTTAGGAGTAAGCGTCGGCGCGAAACAACTCAGTGATTTGGCAGAAGACGCGCTGATGGAATATTTTAAAGATGCCACTGATATTCCTGCATTGCGTACTGCCGCTGAAGATTTGGAACATGAAGTGAAAGATTTACGCCTCGCGTTTGGTGTGGAACAAAAACGTGGCGATTGGCAAGAGATTGAATCTAATCCTAAAATCGTCATGGCGTTAAACGCGACACAAGCCCAGTTACAACGCTTGTCTGAGCAACTCACCCGCGCTTCTGTTAAAAGCAAAGC
>NQJH01000225.1 GCA_002256685.1 Methylococcaceae bacterium NSP1-2
CAATCCCGATTATGAAGAATTCGTACTATTGCTGTTGGCACTTGCACCTAGTCTAAAGCCTAATTTTTTCTCACAACTGATTGCTGAACATCTACCAGAAGGCGGTGATTTTCCTGAATTTGGCGGAGTAAAAACCAGCAATCACCGTGGTCTGTTACCCACTGGCGAAACCGCACAGTTTATCCTCGCAGGAAATAATCTTGAAAAACGCCTAGCTGTGCAAATGATGCTGAGCAGTGAACATTGGTTTGCTAAACAACATATTCTCTGGCTAGACGCGATGCCCGCTGGTGAGCCATTAATGAGTGGGCGATTAATACTGGATTCAGAAGTGGTGGAATTGCTGACCACAGGCGTGATTAGCAAACCGCGTTTTAGTATGGATTTTCCCGCAGAACATTTAGACACTGAAATGGAATGGGAGGATTTAGTATTACATCCGAATACCCTAAGTTATATTCGAGAAATTGAAAATTGGATTACCCATAACGATACCCTGTTACACACTTGGGGTATGCACAAAAAATTAAAACCCGGTTATCGGGCTTTGTTTTATGGTCCTGCGGGAACGGGCAAAACTCTGACCGCGACGTTACTGGGAAAATATACCGGCAAGGCTGTGTTTCGTATTGACTTGTCGCGGGTAGTATCAAAATACATCGGCGAAACCGAAAAAAATCTGTCTCGACTGTTTGACAAAGCCGAGCATAAAAATTGGATTTTATTTTTTGACGAAGCGGATGCCCTGTTTGGTAAACGAACCGATATTCGTGATGCCCATGATAAATATGCCAATCAGGAAGTGGCTTATTTGTTGCAACGTATTGAAAATTATAACGGTCTAGTCATTCTGGCGACTAATCAGCGCGGCAATATCGATGAGGCATTTGTACGCCGTTTTCAAAGTATTATTTATTTCCCAATGCCGCGAGCTGAAGAACGCCATCAAATCTGGCGCAACGCTTTTCCACCACAAATTGACATTGCCGATGATATTGATTGGCAACAAATAGCCGCTCGGTTTGAATTAACAGGGGCTGGCATTATGAGTGTAACGCATTATTGCGCGGTGGAATTATTGGCAAATCAAACGCACACACTTTACTTTAAACACTTGGAAGCGGCTATTTTGCGCGAATACGTTAAGGAAGGAAAAGTTATTTAGTTGCTAACACAATATTGCGTAAGTGCTAAACTTGCCCTATAAAAACGGTGAATAGCTTTTTCAAATCGGAGTATAAAAATGATGCTAGTAAAGTGGCAAGCGAATCGATTTAGTTCTGCCATTATGATGATGGGATTAATGACGAATGCCAACGTGCAGGCTACTACACCTACTTCTGATTTTCAAACGTGGCTACCCGTCAATATTAATGTCAAACTAACAGAACAGCTACGCGGTTTTTTAGAGTTTCAGCAGCGCATAGGTAATGACAATTCGCATTTAACCAGTACAATGATTAGACCTGCTTTAGGCTGGGCGATTAATCAACAAGCAACGCTCTGGATTGGGTATTTAATGTCCGCCGACTCTACTAGTCCTAGTTCTAACCATTACCTCATTGAAAATCGAGCGTTTCAGGGTTTTAGCTGGAGAGATACGGCGAATGAAAAACAATTTATTTGGGAAGTTCGTAACCGATTAGAAGAACGGTTTTTACCGCGTAATTCTGATCCGAGTATACGTTGGCGCACACGGGTTCGTGTAGAACAGTTAATCCCTAACCACTCGTCTTGGTCAGTGATTGCCTCTGACGAGATATTTGTTAACCTTAACGACAATACTCATAACGCCCAATTACAAGCAGGCGCACAACAAAATCGTGCCTACCTAGGAGTTGGTTATCGATTCGTCCCTGAGTTTCAAATTGAAACGGGTTTTTTATATCAACATGTCTGGAAAAAAGACCCTTCAGGGGATCAAAATAATAAGGTGTGGATGACTAATTTTAACCTTAATTTCTAATATTGTTGTAAACAAGTCATTCATAAAGAGAACGAATAATGAATTCAGAGTCAAGTCGGTCATATCGTAAAAAATTGATAACAAACGGTTTAATCTATATAAATGGTGAAGAACGAGAAATAGCAGTTAGCAATATTTCTATGACGGGCGTACTGATTGGGTTAATCGATGTGAGCGATACTGACAGTGATTTTAATGATTCGTTAATAGCAACCATCATCGATTTTTATCTACCGCAATTGCGTTTAGCAGGAACAGCAGAAATAGTCAGAATCACTAAAGAGGATGCTCAATTTTCATTCGCGCTGCAATTCAAAGAAATTAGTTATAACATTGATAGCCTACTGTACAAACGAAAAGTTTATAGAAAAAACCTGTCTGTTTCAGGACGAATTTTATTGAATAGTGAATATTACTATTTTCGTACTATTAATGTTTCGGTAGAAGGTTTAATGATTCGACTGGAAGAAACGGTAGTCATTGCAGAAGGCATGATTACCTCGTTTGAATTTAAGGATTTAAGTTTAAAGGGTGAAGTAAAAGTTGTGTGGCTAGATTTTGATGCGGATGGCAAAACGCTGGTAGGCTTGAAGTATATCAATATGAACACCGACCAAATCAAAGGCATACCCCGCTTTTATATTGAAACCGATTAGTTATTGCCAAAAACAGTGGCGTTAAGTTTAACGCCACTGTTCTTAGTTTCATGCGGCTTTAACTTTAATTCGATAACGTCTGTCACAAGCGGCGCATAAACCACCGACCCCCATAAAAACTGCCCCTAACCATATCCAGCGTATGAACGATTTGTAATAAATACGCAAACTCCACGCGCCATCCTTACCTAATGGCTCGCCGATTGCCACGAATAAATCCCGAAACAAACCTGCATCAATCGCGGCTTCTGTCATTGGCATGGTTTGTACTTTATACACCCGTTTTTGCGGTTCAAGTTTTGCGACTTGCTCGCCGTTATGACTCACCGTGACAAACGCCTGTTGTGCAACATAATTCACGCCTTCGGTTTCCTTGACTCCATGAAACTGAAACACATAACCCGACATATCAACGGTTTCATTCAGCGCGAGGCGTATATCTTTTTCCACACTGTACACCGACGTTAACGTAATACCGATAACAAACACCGCAATACCTAAATGTGCGAGGGTCATGCCATAAAAACCTGATGGAATACTCGCCAGTCGTTGCCATGAAAAACCTTGCGCCCCCACGCGGTCTATCAAAGACAACGCAGTAATTGCTACCGTCCACAATGCCAGTGTTAAACCTAACACCGCTGCCCACGAATAAAACGGCATTAATAACGGCAGTAATAAACCGCCTATTACACAGCCTACCACTAACCAACGCACCCGCACTGCTAGCGTTTGAATACTGTCTTTTTTCCAACGCAATAACATACCCAAACCAACGGCAACCGCTAACGGTGCCATGAGTGGAATAAATACTGCATTAAAATACGGCGGTCCTACAGAAATTTTACCCAAGCCTAAAGCATCAATGACTAACGGATACAAAGTGCCTAATAAAATACTCGCGGCAGTTACCACTAATAGCACGTTATTCAACAAAATAACCGACTCTTTCGATACCAGCTCAAAAGTCGCGCTACTTTTGACATAAGGGGCGCGTAGCGCATACAGCAACAACGAACCGCCGACCACTACGGCTAAAAATACCAAAATAAATAAGCCGCGTGCGGGATCACTGGCAAAGGCATGAACTGAGGTTAATACCCCAGAGCGCACTAAAAACGTGCCCAGCAAACTTAAGGAAAAAGCAAAAATCGCCAGTAATACCGTCCATGTTTTAAACACCCCGCGTTTTTCAGTTGCCGCTAAGGAATGCAGTAACGCCGTACCCACTAACCACGGCATAAACGAGGCATTTTCGACTGGATCCCAAAACCACCAACCACCCCAACCGAGTTCGTAATACGCCAAACGCCCTTCTAATAACGCGGCAATCGCAAACGCAAATGCCACTGAAAAACCCACATAACCCATGTACAACATTGGCGGATGTATAGCCAAACCGGGGTCTTGCAACAAGGGGTTTAAATCCCGTCCTTCTAAAGGGGCGGGGAATAATCGTTCAAACGGATTGGAGGTAAATAACAAAAATAACAAAAAGCCAATTGATACCAATCCCATCACGCCTAACACTCGCGCCAGCGTAGCATCGGGAATGCTGTTACTAAATCGGGCGACTAATGCCGTCCATAGCGTCAACACCAAGCCCCATAATAATAATGACCCTTCATGCGCTCCCCATACGCCTGAAATTAAATACAGCGTCGGTAACGCCGTGTTGGAATTAGTAGCAATATATTTAACCGAAAAATCATGCGTCAAACAGCTATACGTTAAACACCCGTAAGACAGTGCCATAAAAAGCAATTGAGCAAACGCAGCAGGTCTAGCCACTGCAACCCAGCCCGTTAATCCGCGAAACGCACCGATAATAGGTACGATGCCCAACACCAGTGCTATGCACAACGTGAGTATGAGCGAAAAATGTCCGAGTTCGGCAATCATTTTTAAATCCTAATTTTTTTACTGGTTTAGATAATAATTTATCCTCGATATGATAGGTTTTTCTACTGCACTTAGCTAGTGATGGCATAAAAAGAGGGTTTTATGTCGTTGTGTAATCCAACAAATTGAGTCAGGATTATTACCGTATCCATTTTTATTACGGTGAATTTTGCATTAACTCTACCTCAAATATTTATGAAGTTACCCAAATAATTGTAGATAGCAAAAGCATAATAAAACGATTGAACTGTGAGTTTGTCGAACAATCTATATTTTAACAAGTTCATGGCTGGCTTCGACAGGCTCAGTGCAAACGGTTTTGTAATCAAAAAACCACTTTAGCTATAAAAGCGAGGAAATGATGACTACTAAACATTTAGTTGCTAATAACAGTGCACGTCCTTTTCAAGTTAGACGGATTGGAATTTTCATTTATCCGGGCGCAGATATATTGGATATTGCCGGACCCTCAGAAGTATTTGCTTTTGCTAATCTCATGTTACTACTGCAAGGCGTAACTAAAGAACCCGCTTATATTGTTGACATATTGGCAGAACAGCCGGGGGTTGTTACTACTTTAATGGGTTTACAAATTATTGCTACCCACGGTTATAACGATATGAGTGATGATATTGATACTTTAATTATTGCAGGCGGCTTTGTCCCCGCTGGTTTTTTTCCGGGTATCGATGTTGGCAATCCGTCTACTTTCAAAAATCCTGTGTTGATGGCGTGGATACGCACCATGTCAACGCGGGTTAGACGTTTGGCTTCGGTTTGTACCGGTGCTTTTGCACTGGCAGAAAGTGGTATTTTAAACGGTCGAAGAGCCACCACGCATTGGGATTTTTGCCAGCGTTTGATGCTGGATTATCCCGACGTTAAGGTTGAACCGAATCAAATTTTTATTCAAGAAGGCAATATTTTTACTTCGGGGGGCATTACTTCTGGTATTGATCTGGCACTCACTATGCTTGAAGAAGATTGGGGACATGACATCGCGCTTGCCGTTGCCCGTTACATCGTGGTTTTTCTTAAGCGTCCGGGTGGTCAATCCCAATTTAGTAGTTATTTAACCACCGAGGCGGCCAGTCGTCCTGATTTGCGGGAGTTGCAAACATGGATTATGGCGCATCCTGCTGAAGACCTTCGCGTTGAGGTTCTAGCCTCACGGGTCTGTATGAGTCCACGTAATTTTGCCCGACTTTTTTTAGCTGAAACAGGTATGACTCCTGCCAAATATGTGGAAATGGCGCGTATTGATGCCGCCCGTCATTATTTACAAACCAGTAAATTATCCATTGAAATGATTGCAGAGAAGTCGGGGTTTTTTGATCCTGAACGGATGCGTCGCTCATTTATTCGCCAACTCGGCGTTAATCCTAAACATTATCGTGACCGCTTTAATCCTTAGGAGGATAAGACTATGTTAAAGAATATTATGCAAATATCTGTTGTGTTGTTCGCTGTGGCTATA